>JBBSPH010000253.1:0-4122 GCA_038258985.1 Flavobacteriales bacterium | reverse complement strand
ATGGGCTCAATTAATACACCTGGCTTCGGCGGTGGTGGTGGGCGCATCTATTCTAGCGTCAACGGATTGACTTGGACATTGCTGGAAACCCTTAACGACGGCAACAGGGTTGAATTGGCCGCCTCTAAAACAAATCCAAATCTCATGTATGTTCTAGCAGAAGTTGGCCGACAAGCAAACCTCTTTAAAACCGAAGATAAATTTGCAACATTACCGCGATTGCCTGAGCCTAACGATGCAGATCTCAACATTCCCAATACTGATTTTACAAGACAACAAGCATTTTACGATTTGATGATTGAGACAAGCCCATTGAATGATGCAATCATTTATGTGGGCGGCATCAATATGCATGCAAGTTACAACGGAGGGCTTTCTTGGAACCAGGTCTCAAAATGGTCCAATAATGCAAACATGGATGATTTGAACATACCATTTGTTCATGCGGACATTCACTCCCTCAATTTTCATCCTACAGATCCCACAAAAGCAGTTATAGGTTCTGACGGTGGTGTTTCTCTTGCTCTTTCTCTACCTACATCTATCACAAGCGCAAACAGCATACGAGATCGGATTTTGGGATATAATGTCACTCAATTTTATTATGGTGATATCGCACAGGCAGATTTTGAGGACGGCGATGAGATTGTGGGAGGCACGCAGGATAACGGTTCACCTATTTTTCTCAATGCTACCTTGGGAACAGGATTGAGCAATACGTTTGACTTTCTAGGAGGAGATGGTTCCTACAGTGCAATTGACGATGATGGGCAATATATGGTACTAGGGTATACAGATCGATTCCATATTTATTTAGAATATCCATTAACCAATACCAGCAACTCCTACACGATTTCTGATGAAGACGATGGTGATTTCATCAACGTAGCAGAGTTAGACAGTCGCTTTGATATTTTGTATTCCAACTCTGAAACTCCGACGGGAGCAAATTCTATAACGGCCTGTACATTAGGCCCGCAAAGTGCCCAGTGTATAGAGTTGACGGGGGCATCAATTGCAGATGGAAGAGCGACTGCGATGCAGGCTGCGCCTTTTCCCTCAGCAAGTCCGACTCTGGTGGTTGGAACAGAAAACTCTAGATTATATCTGATTCAAAACTCGAACTCAAACTTCGCCAAAACAATTATCGACATCGGTAGTCCTGATTTTTTAGGAAGCGTATCAGACATTGAATTTGGTAATTCTTCTCAGGAAATCTTCGTAACATTTCACAACTACGGTGTCAATAATATATGGTACACTGCAAATGGTGGGACCACCTGGTCGCAGAAGGATGGTAACCTTCCCGACATTCCCGTGAAGGCGATACTGAGAAATCCATTACAGCCTAATGAAGTCATCATAGGAACCCAAACCGGAGTTTATTCTACGGCAGACTTTGATAGCGATAACCCTACTTGGACTATATCCATGAACGGTATGACAAACGTTCCCGTCTATGACCTTGACTTGCGAGTTGCTGATAATACGGTGCTGGCAACGACGCACGGCCGTGGGATGTTCACAGGGAAATTCACGGCAGGTACAGTAAGCACAGCAAATCCTGAGATCACCCAACAGATGCGTGTCTTTCCGACCCAGACAGCATCAAGTCTATTTATTGAAAGTGACCGTTCATTCACAAACGTGGATATTGCCATTTACAATCTGAGTGGTCAGCAGGTATATCAAAATGATAGATCTATTTCTAACAGTCGGGAGACCATTGAAGTCTCAAGTCTAGCATCTGGGATATATTTTCTAAAAATACAAGGTGATGGTATGCAACAGACTACTAGGTTCCTGAAAGAATAATCAAAGGCTGCAAATGAGCTTATGCAAGGTTGCAGCGTCAATTCCAGCTATGGCATGTAACTGCGCCGTGCTACCATGATGTATAAATGCATCTGGAATTCCCAATTTATACAACCGTGGTAGTGGTTTGTTCGCTTTCGCGAAAGCGAGATCTGCCACAACATTACCCAACCCACCGACAACCGTGCCGTCCTCTATAGTGATGACATGCTCGTGCTGATTCAATATATCCAAAACAGCTTCCTGATCCAGTGGCTTCAAAAACCGAATGTCAAGATGGGTAATATCTAGCTGCTCCTGTTGTATCAATTTCTGAACCATTACGCCTATCGTTCCAATTGAAATCACTGCGATACGCTTGCCTTTATGCAACATTCTAGATTGACCTATTTCTAATTTTTCGAAAGGTTTTTTCCAGTCGATCTGCTTACCGCGACCACGAGGATATCTAATGGCTATGGGTAAGCCAAGTCCTAACTGTGCTGTGTACATCAAATTGCGCAGTTCTATCGCATCCATGGGTGCCGCGATGATCACATCTGGAATGCAATTGAGAAAAGCGAGGTCAAAAACACCGTGATGCGTTGCCCCATCCTGGCCGACCAGCCCAGCACGATCCAGACAAAAAATGACGGGAAGTTTTTGCAGGGCAACATCATGAATCACCTGATCATAAGCACGTTGCAGGAATGTGGAATAAATATTACAAAAGGGAACCATCCCTTGAGTAGCCATACCTGCAGCAAGGGTCACGGCATGTTGCTCTGCAATACCTACATCAAATGCTCTATCGGGAAAGGCCTCCATCATGATCTTCATGGAACTACCGGTAGGCATGGCGGGCGTGATCCCTACGATCTTATCGTTTTGCTGCGCAAGCTCTACAAGTGTATGTCCGAAGACATCTTGGTATTTGGGCGGCAATCGGGTGTCGTCAGTATCTGGAATATCGCCGGTAACTTTGTCAAATCTGCCGGGAGCATGGTAACGCACTTGGTCCAGCTCGGCTTGTTTAAGACCTTTACCTTTCGTGGTTCTTACATGCAGTAAACGTGGACCTTTTAAATTTTTATGCCTATCCAATTCTTTCAGCAATATGGGTAAATCGTGACCGTCGATAGGCCCAGAATAGGCAAAGTTGAGGGACTCAAAAATATTATCCCGACCAGTTTCTTTACCGCTTTTGGTTTTAGTCAAATAATCTTTCAAGGCGCCAACGGCGGGATCAATTCCTATTGCATTATCATTAAGAATCACAAGAAGGTCGGCACCACTCACTCCGGCATGGTTAAGCGCCTCAAAGGCCATACCGCTAGCAATGCTCGCATCTCCCACTACCGCGATATGCTTTCTATTTTCTCCCTTTAATTGACTTGCCATCGCCATTCCTAATGCGGCACTTATAGCGGTGGAACTATGTCCAACGCCGAAGGTGTCGTATTCACTTTCTGATCGTTTGGGAAATCCTGAAATGCCCTCTAATTCTCTATTGGTGTGAAAGACGTCGCGCCTCCCTGTCAATATTTTATGCCCATAAGCCTGGTGACCTACATCCCAGACAAGTAAATCTTGCGGTGTATTGAACGTATAATGAATCGCGATCGTCAATTCCACAACTCCCAAACTTGCGCCCAAGTGACCTTCCTTTGCTGCTACTGCGGCAATAATAAATTCTCTCAATTCCTTTGCGATAATCGGTAGTTCGCTTTCGCGAAAGCTTCTTAAATCGGCTGGATCGTTAATCTGGGAAAGTAGGCTCTGGGACATGAATCAAAGGTAATTCTTATTGAATCTGAATGCGAACCCAAATCTGATATTGAATTTTAAGTTCAAATTCTTTCTGAATTTCAGTTTAGCCTTCAAACTAAAATTATATTTCCCTTTACTTTTCTTTTTACTTTTGGCGCATGCTAGATCCCTTTGACGACACCTATTTCATGAAAAAAGCTTTGCAAGAGGCAGAAGCAGCACTGGATCGTGGTGAGATTCCCGTTGGTGCCTTGATCGTCATCGACAACCGCATCATTGCCAAAGGGCACAACCTCACCGAGACCCTAACTGACGTTACCGCGCATGCAGAAATGCAGGCAATAACCGCCGGCGCCAGTTTTCTAGGTGGAAAATATTTAAAAGATTGCACGCTATATGTGACATTGGAACCGTGCCAGATGTGCGCTGGCGCACTCTATTGGTCGCAAATTTCAAGAATAGTTTATGGCGCTAGCGATGAACATCGCGGTTTCCGAAAAATGGGAACTCAACTGCATCCTAAAACCCAAGTTTCCAATGGAATTCTAGCCGATGACT
>JBBSPH010000252.1:0-4124 GCA_038258985.1 Flavobacteriales bacterium | reverse complement strand
TAATTAATTACAGGTGCTGGCGGTTGGGCGTTGTGTAAACATTTTAGGTTAAAGATATTCGCCTTTGGACTCGTAGTTTATGGTTTAATTCACTCCATTTTAGTTCGCTTTCTTACTACTACTCATTTCGACTTCGCTCAACGTTAGGACTCTCAGTATAAATTTCTACCTCGCGAGCTTTTTGAAGGCGAACTATTTCTTCCTCCGGTAACCCAGTGATGTACTATTATGTTCTTGCAATAATTCAACATTTGATTTATAAGAAGTCATAAGTTCTACAACGGCTATCAATTGCTCATTAGCCAGGTTTTTATAAGCCGGTTTACCTATAACACGATCCCATTTATCTCCTAGCGCCTTGTCCAGCGCTATACGCCAGTAGCAATGATTTTTGAAATCCAATTGCGGGTATCGATTGGGTAATTCATTTCCCAGTTTAAAATACCGCTGCTCTAGGCGTTCTCTATCCAAGTCCTAACAACTAATTTTCTTGACCCGGCGATCGTGACGACCACCCTCAAAGGTTGTGTTTATAAATGTTTCTACCATAGCAACTGCTTGTGGAATGGAAGTAAATCTAGCTGGTATACAAATGATGTTTGCATTATTATGCTGTCGTGAAAGAAACGCAATCTCTTTGGACCAGCACACCGCACCGCGCACTTGTGCATACTTGTTAACGGTCATAGAAACTCCTTGAGCGCTACCGCAAATCACAACTGCAAGATCTACAGCCTCATTGACAATATCCTGGGCGACTGGATGTGCAAAATCTGGGTAATCGACGCTGCCGCCATCATCCGTTCCATGATTAGTTACCTCGTGGCCCAATTTTTCCAAGAATTCAACAATGGCAAACTTATAGTCTGTTCCTGCGTGGTCATTACCTATGGATAGCTTCATTATAGCGTAGTTTTTGAGTACAAAAATACGTTTTGTAACTGCATTTTGAGGTTATGAACACTTGGTCTTTTTATTTTACTATAAGCACTGCACAACATGTTAAAAAGATCTAAAAGAATTTAGTAGGAATTCCCGATTAAAAAAGCATATGAAATTTTACATTGAATTAACCTTAGGATAACTTGGCTATTTTCTAGCGAGTTTTCAGACCTCGTGATGGAGTAGTTAACAAGATTAAAAAGTATCAGTTGTAAACATTATTACCTTTATAGTGGTTATCGACAACTGTTATCAGTAATTCCTAACTCATTATTAGTTAATTGTTTGAATAACTGATAAGGTGTGTATAACTGCTTATAACTGTGTATAAGCCTACATAGCTAATTTTTACTTGACAAAGTATACCGCTGTTCACACCACATCATCATCATCATTTTTATTTTAAAATTTTAGAAAAGAAAAATTATATAGTAATGAATGTTGATAACAACTACGATCAAATTTTAATGGAAGAATTAATTACAAATATGGGTTTGAAGATCGCTTTCGCGAAAGCGAAATAACCCACAAAAAATAGTAAACCTAAGAAAGTGATTTTAACCCGACGTAGTAGAAAACAATGATACCCGTAAGAAGAATACCCACGAAGAGTAGGATAATGAGGTTGGAAACCGAAAATGTGTTTTTTAATCGCATGCCTTTCGGACGTATTATGTACTGAATAGTTTAACAAAGATAATAATTTTTCTTAATGTATTGTTAATTAGAGGTAAAGCCAAGTTTAAGAAATCGGTTTAAGAGCTTCTTTACGGGAAGAGCAATTGTATTATAGTAACTTTACGCGCATATGAGTACAAACGACAATAAACCAAGCAAGGCCAAGTTTCAAAACCTTACCCAATCCATCATCAATGCTTTTAAGGATGATGAAAATAGTCCACTTAACTACAAACAAATTTGCGCAAAGCTGAATATTAGAGACAGCAGCGGCCGCAATCAAGTTATTAAAAAGCTTCACCAATTAAAATCAAAAGGAAAGATTGAAGAGGTTGAACGCGGTAAGTTTACCATGATCAAAGCGATAGATCATTACACGGGTAAGATTGACATAAGTGCAAGAGGTACCGGATATGTTATAACAAATGAGCTCCAGGAAGATATCATGGTACCACGCAAGTCGCTGGGACAGGCATTGAATGGTGACGAGGTAGAGGTGTATGTATACCACCGCAGACGTGGCAAGCAACCAGAAGGTGAGATCACCAAAGTAATCAAACGCAACAAGACAGAGTTTGTGGGAACCATAGAGATCCATGAGAAATTTGCCTTTGTAAACGTTACAGACCATAAGGTTCAGACCGATTTTTTCATCCCTAGAAAAAATTTCAATGGAGCAAAAGATGGTCAGGTAGTGTTAGTAGAATTCATAGATTGGAACGATAAGCAGGATTCTCCAACTGGATCTATAAAGGCAGTATTAGGCGAGCCTGGCGAGCATGATACAGAGATCCATGCAATTCTCGCACAATATGGTTTGCCTTATGAGTTTCCAGAAGCGGTAGAACAAGAGGCCGAAAAGCTGGATACCACGATCAAGGAATCCGATATTTCTTCTAGGCGCGATATGCGTGATACGCTTACCTACACGATCGACCCGGCAGATGCTAAGGATTTTGACGACGCACTCTCCTTCAAAAAGCTGGAGAACGGTACTTTTGAGATAGGAATCCACATTGCAGATGTTTCCCACTATGTAAAACCCAATACCATCCTTGAAACGGAGGCCTATGAACGCGCAACGTCAGTCTACTTAGTCGATCGCGTGGTACCCATGTTGCCAGAAGTTCTTTCCAACGGTGTGTGTTCCTTGAACCCGCATGAGGATAAACTAACATTTTCGGCGATTTTTGAGATGGATGATACCGGTAAGGTTTCTAAGGAATGGTTCGGTCGCACGATCATTCATTCTGACCAGCGATTTTCCTATGAAGAGGCACAACACATTATTGAAACTGGTAACGGTGAGATTCCTGAGGATTTTTCGCTGTCGCGAAAGCGAACAACCATAGATCCTGCAATTGTCGAGGCTACGTTAACACTTGATAGTATAGCAAAAAAGATGCGCAGCGCACGGATGAAGGCAGGAGCATTAAGTTTTGATAAAACTGAAGTGAAATTCAACCTGAACGAAAAGTCTGAACCCGTCGGCGTTTTCTTTAAAACATCAAAAGACGCGAACAAGTTGATTGAGGAATTCATGCTACTGGCCAATAGAAAAGTAGCCGCATTCATAGGCAAGCGCAATCCTAAACAGACCTTTGTCTACAGGATCCACGCAGAGCCTAACGATGAAAAACTGACGGCACTGGCACAGTTCGTGACAAAATTTGGTAGAAGACTTGATTTACGTGACCGCAGCACCATCACACAATCCCTGAACCAGTTGTTGGAAGATGTAAAAGGTTCCAAGGAACAAAACATGATCGACACACTAGCGATCAGAACCATGTCTAAGGCAGAATATTCAACGGAAAATATAGGCCATTACGGGCTCGCTTTTGATTATTACTCTCATTTTACAAGTCCCATACGACGTTATCCAGATGTGATGGTACATCGGTTATTGCAGCATTACCTGGACGGTGGCACATCTGTGAACCAAGAGGAAATTATGGAAAAATGTGTGCATTCCACAGACATGGAAATCCTTGCTACCAGAGCAGAGCGTGATTCCATTAAATACATGCAGGTCAAATACATGAAAGACCATGCAGATGAGCAGTTCCTGGGAGTAATTTCTGGTGCTACGGACTGGGGAATTTATGTGGAGATCATCGAGAACAAGTGTGAGGGAATGATACGTCTGGGCGACCTGGACGATGATTCCTATGAATATGTAGAAGAGGAATTTGCCGTTGTAGGCCGCAAGACTAAGAATGCCTACCGACTGGGTGATGAGGTTTATGTGAAGGTAAAGAATGCAGATCTCGTGAAGAAACATCTGGATTTTTGGATGGTGGGAGCGAAGGATAAAGTGGAGAAATCTAGCTAGACTATACATAACTTGAAATCTAAGTTTTGTCATACTTGCAGGGAAGAACACACTACATTCTACAGGGTGCAATTAGAAAAGGCTAGCGAGTGGATCTTCTGCTGCAAAACTTGTACAGAGCAACATCAATCCCTACCAGACTATAGGTATGGTGGAACTTGGAAAGGAT
>JBBSPH010000251.1:0-4132 GCA_038258985.1 Flavobacteriales bacterium | reverse complement strand
TATGACGGTAGATAATACAGGTCTATCTATAAATGTTTTAAGCATGGCAATAGGTTATTGATCTGTTATCTGAATATTTGTGGGATAGGCTTGGCAATACTATCAAAGGCGGTTTCTTGAGGAATAACTTTTGTTTCTCCCTTCAATTTATCCAATCCTGTACCTATAATGAGATCTCCCTTCTTGATTCCCTCACTGACAATGAATAAGCCTTCCAACTCACCCTCGATAGTAATACGTACCGCGGTTGCTGTACTATCAGGTGCAATCTTGTAAACGTAAGTGCTTCCCTGCTGTTCGTACGTACTTATTTTAGGTACGACCAGTGCGTTCTCAAAAGTTTTAGGAACCTGTATTTTACCACTACTTCCATTCGTCAAGACCTGCGAGGGATTTTCAAAGACAGCTCTAAAGGAAACTGATCCCGTCTTTTCATTGATCTGGGAATTGATGGTTTCAATTATTCCTTCCCTTCCATACTTAGTATCGTTGGCTAAAATCAATCGTACCGGCGGTAGGTTCTTGATTTTTGCGGTAATATCATCGCCTTTAACTTCCTGTATAAAATTGAGATAGTCTTCTTCATTCATGGAGAAGTAAGCGTAGACCTTGCTGATATCTGCCACTGTAGTAAGCGATTCTTGATCTGATGGACTTACCAAGGCGCCTTTTCGCAACCGTATAGATCCAACATAACCGTCGACTGGACTCTTGATATTTCCATACCCGATATTTGCTGCAATGCTGTTGTAGGCACTTTGTGCTTGTTGCAACCTAGCTTTGGCGGTTTCTAGTTGAACGTTGCTGATAATCTCCTTCTCTACCAGCGGCCTCAATTTATCAACCTCTACTTGTGCGGCATTTACATTTGCCTTTGCTGCAGCCGCATCCTGATTCAAGGTTTGAGTTTCCAGTTTAAATAGAATTTGTCCCTTGCGTACTTTTTGTCCCTCGTCCACGAGCACCTCAGTGATATAACCAGAAATTTTTGC
Organism: Flavobacteriales bacterium; assembly: GCA_038258985.1. GTDB lineage: Bacteria > Bacteroidota > Bacteroidia > Flavobacteriales > Flavobacteriaceae > Nonlabens. The sequence continues at coordinate 3,140 of JBBSPH010000251.1, read as the reverse complement.
GCGTACGGCACTATTCACCACACCCTCAATGCTGGTTGGGAATGTAGAATAAGAAGTCACGGTTTGGGTAGGAACCAGAATTGCGGGAAATGGCTTGGGACCCTGCTGTGCAGCACTTGGTCCAGTAGGTTTTTCTTCACCGCCACAGGAAATCAGAAGTAATGAAAGGCTAATCGCGATGTAAAGGGATAGTTTTTTCATGGCAGACGATTAATTATTGATTTTGTTTTTAAAAACCGCCATCTTTTCGATGGTCGATTGTAGGTTCTTCTTTTGCAGTTGTAAATAGTCCTGAAAAAGACTGGCCACAGATTTGTCTGCAATAAATTTATCGGGATTGTGTGTTCGATTGAACGTGTTGATGCGCCCGACTATATCTAGTTCCTTTTCTACATTGCGCAAATGATCCTCAAGCGTATTTGTAAGGTAGGTGCCCGTACCCCTGAAATGACGCTTGCGTTCTCCAGGTTTTGTATAAAATTCTATAAAACCTAGCTGAGTCAACAAGTTGAGATTTGCTGACATAGAGCTTTTACTGGAACAGGTAATGGATAGCAACTCTTCAAAGGAAAAACCAGAATCACTTGAAATGATCATGGTGGCATAAATACGAGATGCTAGTGGTGGCAGGCCACGCTGGAGTTCTAGATGAACCCCAATTTCTTCAATCAATTGCTTTTTTTCGGCTGTACACAGATGCATTTACTGAATTTGAAATGCAAAAGTACCTTTAAGGTTCGTTTACTACCGAACTAAACTAACTAAAGTTCTGTTAATTGTACTATCATAGCTGGTAATCCCGCTTTCGCGAAAGCGGAAAAATCATCAATTCATGGCAAATAGAACGATTGGGTATTTATAAAAATGCATCAAACACTTACCTAGCCTTTAAAAGTCTGTAGCGTAAAGTATACTCATATCGCGGGTAGTTTCGAACACCGTGGGATACACCTTATCAAATTCTAGAACATTTGCTTCCCACAGTATCGCAGGTAAAACGGTGCGAATAAAATTGATTTGATAGAGTTTGTCCAAAAAAACTCAATCATACGTGGGAAGCAAAGGTTTTCTATACACGTTTCTATGCACACATTACCATAAAACTGCCATAATTCAAATGCGATTACGTTAATAAAAAACAACATCCCATGGCCAATAAAAACAATAGACCTATGCAGTATTGTCGCCAGAAAGCTGTTTTAAATAAGGGATAGTATAAAATTCCAACACACATTTGATCGTTTCATTAATCTCTCAAATGAAAGAAACCCATCCATTACTGGAAGGGTTTCTTGAGTGGTCGTTTAGAAAAAAAACTTATTTGATATCCTCTAATTTTTTTACCGTATTCAACGTGTTTTCGATATGGGTCAATTGACCTTGAATCGTTGGAATGACGCCAGCAAGGATAGTTTCTCCTTGTAAAGCCTCTTTATATTCCTCAACACTGGCTTTTTCACCACGGATACATTCTTCAAGAATGCTCTCTTCGTGATCGTTTGTCCACGCCGTTTTAACATCCATCCACGTGCGGTGGATTGCTCCTGCCACAGAACCCTTTGTTGTAGGCTCTTCATTTAGCTTATGTAATTCATTGTGCAGTTCTGTTGCAAATCTACTTCTATCCATTGCGCGAGCCTGAAAAAAAGTTTTCAATCGTGGTGATTCAACTTTCTCTATTGCATTTTTATATCCTTTTTCTGCATCGTAACTTTTCTCAAGTAACTGATTCAGCTGCTTTACAGTTTCGTCATGTGTTTTTTGATGTGCTGCTTCTCTTGTAGTTTCCATAGTGGTTGTTTTTTATTTTGTGGGAATTTAGACAGAAACTCCAGTCCATAATTCAAAATTTAATCCAATTCACATGGCTTTAACTCATGCCTACTTTTTCACTTCAAGGAATATTTCCAATTTATAAATAGGAATTATTCCAAATCGTCCGCTATCTTTGTCTCAATGAATATGGAAAATCAAATTTATGGAGTCGTGGATGTGGAAACCACAGGCAAGGGTCTGGGAGGTAATCGCATCACAGAGATTTGTATCGTGCGCGTGCAAGGCGGTAAGATCTTGGACAAGTTTGTAAGCCTTGTCAATCCAGAACAACCCATACCCACGTTTATCACTCAGCTGACCGGTATCGACGATCGCATGGTCGATACTGCACCATTATTTTCAGAAATAGCGGCGGATGTTTCTGCCTTTTTTGAGAACACGATTTTTGTTGCGCATAATGTTGGATTTGACTATAACGTCATCCGCAATGAGTTCAAACGATTGCAGATAGATTTCAAATGCAGGAGGTTGTGTACTGTTCGGCTTTCGCGAAAGCTGATACCCAACAAATCTTCCTACAGTCTAGGGAGATTGTGCCATTCCTTAAGTATCCCGCTTGATAATCGCCATCGCGCCGAAGGTGATACCGATGCTACCGTCATTCTCTTCAATAGATTGTTATCGCTCGATGATGATTTTGAGGTCATCAAATCTTTCCTAAATGTGGCGAGTAAGGAGAGTACCTTGCCACCCAATGTGCCTAAAAACCAATTTGATGAATTGCCCAACACGCCTGGCGTTTATATCTTTAAAGACAAAGCGCACAAGGTAATTTATGTGGGCAAGGCTATAAATATCAAGAAACGTGTGCTGTCGCATTTTTATACCAAAAAGAGTAAATCCTACCTGATGGGACAGGAGATGTACCATATCGATTATGAAGAAACAGGTAATGAGGCGGTGGCACTCTTACGGGAGGCAGATTTGATTCGGCATTTTTACCCTAAATTCAATAGCGCGCAGAAAAAGCCACGCAATACCTACCAGATTATTTCCTATAAGAATCAGCGTGGCGTCATACAACTTGCGGTTGCTATTTCAAAATCCTTTGACTATTCCGTCATTACATTTTATAACCGTGCGCAAGCAGTGGAAAAACTGGAGTGGATGTGTGAGGAGTTCAATTTGTGCCCGCGGTATTGCTCCTTACAAATTACTACTGGACGATGCACGCACTATAAGCTGCGCAACTGTGAAGGTATTTGTGCTGACGAGGAAGATGTTGAATTGTATAACTTAAAGGTGATTGCAGCCATTGATGCTTTGCAAACCGATAAACCCACATTTATCATCAAGGAATCTGG
>JBBSPH010000250.1:0-4138 GCA_038258985.1 Flavobacteriales bacterium | reverse complement strand
GCTGTTTTCTAATGCGACAACAACGCCAGCATCTGCTAACAGTTTAGGAAATTTGTAGGGCATGTCATAATCCTCATCTTCTCTTGACGGTAGTTCATGCACTCGACCGGCAAGCACGGGAATGCCCGCTGCGGCGATCTTTGCAGCAATGTTCTCGCCACCTTGGGCTCCCACTAATACCAGATTTTTTGTGAGGGAGTTCGCTTTAGCGAAAGCGAGTACATCCAAAATCGCTTTCTCACCGGTAACATGAACGTACATGTTAGCATTTCCTGCAAGTAGGTCCCGCATGGCTTCCAATTTCAAGTCCTTTTTTTCTGGTTTGTCCGTGGATTTGTAGGCCTTTCCGTGATTTAAAAACACCTGTAGTTCCTCAATTTGCTTGTCGTAATCCTCGCTAGGAGCAATAGGCCCAAGATCTGGCCAGGTGCCAGAACGGCTAAAGCTGCGTGGCCAGTTCACGTGAATTCCATCATCCATGCGCACTGCTGCATCTTCCCAATTCCAAGCATCCATTTGGACAACGCTGGATTGACCGGAAATACGACCACCACGAGGTGTTACCTGAGCCAATAAAATCCCGTTGGGTCTCATAGTTTCTACCACACGGCTTTCTGCATTATAGGCAATAATACTGCGTATGTGCGGATTGAACGTACCGATTTCCTGCTCGTCATCACTCGCATCAACGGCATCAACCTCGACGAGGCCCAGCGTTGTGTTTGCGGCGATAAAACCTGGATAAACGTGTTTACCTGTAGCATCAATCACCTCGCCCTTAGTGGCGCCACTATTACCGATGCTGGCAATTTTTCCATTTTCTATAACGATCGTGGCATTCTGTATTACGCTACCGTTGCCTATGTGGGCTGTGGCATTTGTTATCGTGTATGCCGAAGATTGGTCTGCCGCGGGCATTTGCTGCGCAAAGGCGGTAATGCCTAGAAACAGACTTGCTGTATATATAATATATTTCATTTTGTCATTTGTCTTTATAAAATCCATGAGTAGGATTTTGTTTTTTGAGATTTGGAATTTGGAATTTGAGATTTGAAAATTAAAGCTCTACCATTCCAGTGTATCACAATGATATTCCGTCTTTTCAACTTTCTTGGGCGATTGGGTTTTCAATCCCTTGTTTTTTGCCGTTATCATTTCATTGGACAACTGCTGACGTTCCATTTTTACATCGTTGCGCATGCGTTTATCCTTTTCAATGTCAAAGAATACAGCACCATCAATCATCGTGATTTGTGGTTTTGCCTGGATATCCAAGGGATTTACGTTCCAAAGCACCAAATCTGCATCCTTACCTTCTTTGATACTCCCTACTCGGTTATCGATGTGCAATAGTTTTGCGGGATTCAGGGTGACAAACTTCCAGGCCTCTTCCTCGCTTACGTTACCATATTTAACAGCCTTTGCAGCTTCCTGATTCAATCGGCGAGACATTTCTGCATCGTCACTGTTGAATGCGGTGAGTACACCTTGAGAGTGCATGATCGCACCGTTGTAGGGTATCGCATCATTAACTTCATACTTGTAAGCCCACCAGTCAGAGAAGGTGGAACCACCTGCACCGTGTTCTGCCATTTTATCGGCTACTTTATAGCCCTCAAGAATGTGGGTAAAGGTATTGAGGGTAAACCCGTACCGTTCTGCCACTTCCATCATCATGTTGATCTCACTTTGCACATAGGAGTGACAGGTAACATAGCGCTCGCCCTTTAATATTTCAGAAAGGGTCTCCATTTCTTCGTCATAACGGAAACCATTGGTGCCTCTTGACTTGTCATATTCTTGCGCTCTTGTAAAGAAATCCTCAAAGACCTGTTCTACACCCATTCGTGTTTGCGGGAAACGAATACCGTTCTGGTACCTGGACTGCTTTACGTTTTCGCCTAGAGCGAACTTGATAAATTTAGGAGAGTTGCTGTAGATCATCTCGTCCGGCTTGTAGCCCCACTTCAATTTGATAATGGCGCTACGACCACCAATTGGGTTTGCAGACCCGTGCAACAATTGGGAAGTCGTGACTCCACCGGCAAGATCGCGGTAGATATTTATGTCTTCATGATCGACAACATCCTCGATGGTCACCTCGGCAGTGGAGTTGTGTCCAGCCTCGTTCACGCCACCGTCGATGGCGATATGGGAATGCTCGTCAATAATTCCTGTGGTCAGGTGCATTCCAGTAGCATCGATTACTCGTGCACCGCTAGCATTTAGGCTTTTGCCTATTTTTGAAATCTTTCCGTTTTTGACTAGAACATCGGTATTTTCTAAAATCCCGGCATCTTCATTCGTCCAGACCGTTGCGTTTTGATACAAAACACTTTCTGCGGTGGGTTTCTGGGTCGATCCAAAGGCCACATTTGGAAAAGTCATGATTCCTATCTCCGTATTGGTCATGGCATCTTCTTCCTCTTTTTCCTCTTCTTCTTTCTTAGTTTCTTTCTCCGTTTTTCTGGCAGTAAAATCACGTTCCGTTCCATTAGGTAAATACACCTTCCCGTTGATAACGGAATTGTCCTTATCTAGCTTAACCGTCCAACGTGTGTAGCTTTTATCAGCAGCATCTTTTTGAGATGTAGTTATGGTCAACCAGTCGCCATTGCGGTCGATCTTGCTGCCTAATTTTGTGCTGTCCTGTTTAACGGCTATTTTTTTTGCATCATCAGAAAGTTCAAACGTATATTCTGCGCCGTTGAGCTGAGTGACATAAGTACCATCTGCGGTCAATAAGCCACGGTCCTTGATCATGTGTTTAGACCCTTGTACCCAGTTTTCATAGATGTCGGTATCTTTTTCAAACAACTCGCCAGAGGTAACTATAAAATTTGCCACCTTGCCTTTTTCCAGCGTACCCAACATACTTTCTGCGCCTAGCATTTTAGCAGGTACGGTAGTTAATGCGGCTAGAGCCTGATCTTTAGTCAGACCATATTCCATGGCGCGTTTTAGTTTGTCTGCCAGTTCGCTGGCAGATTTCAATCCGTGCGTGGTGATGGCATACGTGATACCCGCCTTGCTTAGTAACATAGGGTTTGCCGGCGCCTGTTTCCAGTCGCGCATGGAACTTAGGTTCACGTACCATTCTTGATAAGGATTAGTTACATCATAGGCATCCTCAAAATCCATGGGCAGGATCAATTGAGTATTGGTTGCCTTGATATCGTCCATCATTTCATAGGCATCCTTGCCACCCACAATCACGAACTGTTTACCGACGCGGTCGCCCAACTTGTCTGCCCGCAGTATATTTTTCATGTCGCCAGCCTCAAAGAACTGAGTCAGGCTTTTATTGGCATTCAACGCCTCGAGAGAACGATCCTTGGTTTTGGAATTTCCTTTGCCGTACCAGTCCGCATCAAAATGGGATTGACGCAGTACAGCCAGCATTCCCATTAGGGAAGTCGGGTAGGACTGGTTGGATTGCTCACTGCGGTCAAACGAGAAATAATTACCGCTTTTATTGATCAGGATACGGCCAGAATCGTCGCCATTATTGTTGAGCGCTACGAGCATTCCAGTACCGCTAGCTAGACCGTCATGCAAGTGTGTCTGCACTGCACCAAAACCGGCAGCCATCATTTTTTCTGCTGTCTTGCTGTCATAGGAATAAAAGTCGATGGCATTTTGCTCTGGTCGTATGTGGTCGTTCCAGTAAAAACCCTTGCGACCCTCGTCGTATTGCTGTCCGCTGCGGGAAGGACTTTTGGGCTTTTCCATTCCAAAATCGCCGTAAGCCTCCACGAAAGAAGGGTAGATAAACGTACCACTAGCATCCTCTACTAACGCATCTTTCGGGATAGCGATATTTGTTCCTATATCCACGATTTTTCCGTCGCGCATGAGAATGGAGGCGTTTTTAATCATTTTTCCTGGAGCGGTAACAATCGTTGCGTTTGTAATCGCTCTTGATGCTTTACTAACAGCCGATATGTCGTCGTTGTTGGGAAAATACTCTTGGGCGTGAGACGTTGCTGCCGCCACGGCCAAAAGTGAAAAAAGTAATTTTTTCATATAACTGGTTGTTTAAGTTCTAAAGATAGGGAAGTGAGGAAATAGATTAATGATTTGGATAAAATTAAGATCTTATCCTGCAAATGACTATTTAATAATTTGTTTTTGGGCG
>JBBSPH010000249.1:0-4139 GCA_038258985.1 Flavobacteriales bacterium | reverse complement strand
ATTTCCATGATCTCTATGTTGTCCATTTTTTTCTGTAAACGGGCACCGATTCCCTCTAACGTCCCGCTCAATGATGTGTCAAATCTATCCTTACTCTGTGGGGCAAAATAATTGGTATGGGGGTCAAAATGGGTGGTTATGTTGTTTAGGAAAAGAGAAAAATAGTCTAGTCTGTCAACATCATCACTTAGGTCAAAGTTTTCTTCCATGGACTTTTTCAATTCCATACGGGCTTCTTTTTCTAATTCTGCCGGTGATTTTTTAGTTGTTGATGTAACTGCATCTTCATCAGGATTTTCCTGTGCCTCTAATTTGCCATTATAGATTCCTATCGCCGATAATTTCAATAGTTTTCTCCAGTGATCCTTAAGTTCTTTTCGGTTTTTAGCATAAGGGATATTCTCATAATCAGTATTGATTTCTTCTTCCTCGTTGAAATCAAATGGTTCATTAATCACCTCGTCAAAAATCTTTTCTGATTCTTTTTCCCGTTTTAATAATCGCTCGTAGGCAATATTGAAAAGATCCACACGTCCATCACGTATTTGATCATCGATTAAGAATTCAAAAGTCCTAAATTCTTGGTAATCGCTATCCAGAAAATACCTTTTAGCTGGATCTAGCTCATAGATAAAGTTCTTAAATACGTCTTGTGAGAACTGATCTGTAAGATCTGCTGGTGCAAAGTGATTGCGACTCAATACGTGGTTGACCAACTCAATGAGTAGCTGTTCCTTTTCCTTATTTCCTGGGTCAATGGTGCTGTTGGTAAAACTGCAGCTAGCCGTCGCCGCCAGTAGAGCGATAATACCAATTGCAATATTGTTTTTAAGGAAATTCATAAGCTTGTTCATTTTCATTTTCTTCAGTTGTAAAAACCGTGCCACACTACTTTTGATGAAAGTAGGCAGCTATCCCGTCATCTCACGGCTAATTTACTTAATTTTAACCACCTTAATGAAGCTATGAAAGAGAAAAAAAGACCATTAATTCTAGTGACAAATGATGATGGTATTACCGCCAAAGGAATAAGAACATTAATAAATATTGCCTCGAAGCTTGGAGAAGTAGTGGTGGTCGCACCAGATAAACCACAAAGTGCGATGGGTCACGCCATCACGATTAATGATACTCTTTATGTCAAGGAATTTAAAATGCATGAATATGACCACAAGGAATATACGACCAGCGGTACACCAGTAGATTGTGTTAAGATGGCAAGCCATGAAATTCTAGATAGAAAGCCAGACTTATGCATTAGCGGTATCAATCATGGCAGCAATAGTGCAATCAACGTGATTTACAGCGGTACCATGAGTGCGGCGATGGAAGCTGGTATAGAAGGAATACCTGCTATAGGATTTTCATTGTGCGATTATGATGCAGATGCCGATTTTGAACCTGGTAGACCTTTTATTGAAACCATAATCAAGCAAGTGCTTGATAGGGGAATGGTTAAAGGAGTTCTTTTAAATGTGAACATTCCAAAGGCTACCTCTCAAGAATTGAAAGGCATAAAAATATGTCGACAGGCAAATGCCTATTGGGAAGAAGAATTTGACAAAAGAACTAATCCTTATGGAAGGGATTATTATTGGCTCACAGGAAAATTTGTGAATGATGATAAGGGCGAGGACACTGATGAATGGGCACTTGCCCATAATTACATATCTGTTGTTCCTACGCAGTTTGATTTGACGGCTCATCATTTTATCAAAGAGCTTAACACTTGGGAATTTGAAAGTTAAAATTTTAAAAGGGTTTGTATTAGGATTGCTGGCAAATGCCGTCGGTACGTTTTTTTACATCTATTTTTTTAGTGATTATAGTTTTGAATATGTGATCCAAAAAGGGTGGGAACAAGGATTTTTGGGAGGTTTGATAGGTTTGGGGGCACTGCTCAATCTTCTACTTTTCTTTTTTTTTCTTACCACAAAATTGGGCAAGTTTCATAAACCTATGCAAGTTTATGAGGCACGAGGCGTTATTATTGCAACCCTGTTGGCGGCCTTTGCCGTTGTATATTTTGAATTTTAGGCCATGAAATATTATCTGATAGCAGGCGAGGCGAGTGGTGATCTTCATGGATCATTGTTGATGCAGGAGTTATCAAAAGCAGACCCAAACGCCCAAGTCAGGTTTTGGGGCGGTGACTTAATGCAGCAACAAGGTGGGGAGCTCGTGCGTCATTACCGGGATCTCGCGTTTATGGGATTTGTTGAGGTACTTGGCAACCTGCGCACCATTTTGCGCAATATAACAGATTGTAAAAAGGATATCGAAGAGTTCGTTCCAGATGTCATCATTTACATCGATTATCCCGGATTCAATTTCCGGATTATGAAATGGGCTAGGGGTAAAGGTTACCGCAACCATTATTACATCTCGCCACAAATCTGGGCATGGAAGGAGAACCGCATCAAATCTATCAAACGTGATGTGGATGAGATGTACGTGATTTTACCATTTGAAAAGGAGTTCTACGAACAGAAACATCAGTTCCCGGTACATTTTGTGGGCCATCCCTTGATAGATGCCATTAGGCAACGTGAGTTGGTGGACCACAAACGATTTATGGAATCGCATGATCTAGATGATCGACCCATCATCGCACTGCTGCCTGGTAGCCGCAAGCAGGAGATCAAGAATATGTTATCCGTCATGCTAGACATGGTCGATCAATTTAAAGCATTTCAATTTGTGATTGCGGGAGCTCCCGGGCAGGAAAAAGAATTCTATGACCCTTTCCTAAAAGAATACAAGGTAAAACTCATCATGAACCAGACCTATGACCTGCTAAGCCTATCTCAAGCCGCGCTTGTCACATCTGGCACCGCGACTTTAGAAACAGCGTTATTCAAGGTGCCGCAGGTTGTTTGCTATAAGGGGAGCACTATTTCCTATCACATTGCAAAGCGCATCATCAAATTGGACTACATTTCGCTGGTCAACTTGATTATGGATAAGTCCGTGGTGACAGAGTTGATACAACAACAATTCAATAGTAAAAACTTGAAGACAGAACTAGCGCTGATATTGGACCCTTCACACCGCAACAAATTATTTGCAGATTACTACGATCTGGAGAAAAAATTGGGAGGCGTTGGAGCTAGTGAGCAAACAGCACAATTGATTTACACTACCCTAAAAAGTGATGATGATGAATGAGAGTACGCTTTCGCGAAAGCGAACAAACCACCTGCAGTTACTTCAATACGCTTGCGCGCTTCTATTTGCCTTGCTTACGTTGTCCTCTTGCGGCAGCTCAAAGCCACGAGTAATTACCACCAAGGCTGAGGCCAGAGAATTCCAATCTACAAAAGCGGTAGCCTCGCCCAAAACAGCTCCACGCCGCAGCATCGCTAAAAACATACCCGAGCGTGAACCCGCTGAACCAGAAATAGTCGAACTGCCCGTAGAGGAAGTACCACGCGATATGACTGTCACGGACATTGCCATCAATAAAGCGATGGAATTTGAAGGCACACGCTATCGCTATGGTGGTGCGACCAGCAGCGGGATGGATTGCAGCGGTCTTTTGAATATTTCATTTACGGAAGCTGGTAAAGAAGTGCCACGTACCAGCATGAGTTTTTTCCAGGCTGCAGACCCTATAGATGTGAAGGAAGTACAACGTGGTGATCTCATGTTTTTTGCGACAGGTAGAGACCGCAAAAGGATCAATCACGTTGCGCTGGTAGTTGAGGTGACTCCAGCAGAGATAAGGTTTGTGCATGCGACTGTTTCACAAGGCGTTGTTGTTTCATCTTTTAACGAGGCTTACTGGCTGGGGAAATACCGCAGCTCTGGTAGACTGCCCTAACCGTACATCACATGCGTGGACTGGATTTTGCTTTTTACCGTCTACTCATTACCTATGCGGCTGGTATTACAGCTGCGTATTCATTTAGTCTTTCTTTTCCGATTTGGATAGTTGCTCTTGCGGCTATTATGGCTTTCCTTGCGTACTTTATCACATCATTTGATAGCCTAACGAGGCCACTCTTTGGAGTATTAGTGGGAATATTTTTCTTCGGTTTGGGAGCATCATTGTTCACCTATCAAACCGACCAATTATCTGCAAATCATTACGAGACCTTGGGGGTGAAAGGTAAAAACGCACTGTTAACAGTAGAACT
>JBBSPH010000248.1:0-4179 GCA_038258985.1 Flavobacteriales bacterium | reverse complement strand
TGCTCAGAATCGGCGAGGTTTGAAAATTTAGTTTTATAGGTTTTGCGAGGTCTCTTTAAAATGTAATTAGAAGAAAACGCTCGTGAATCTGGGTAGCACTTGGCAAGATGAACCAGTGTTGATAAATGATTCGGTTGCCAATAGTCGTCTGCATCAAGGAGAGCAACGTGCGAAAAATCATTTTCCTGCGCATATTCAAGGCCCGCATTGCGAGCTGCGCTCACACCCTTGTTTTGGGAAAAGTTGATTATTTCTAATTTATCAGATTCAAATTCCTGCACGTGCACCTTGCTACTATCGGTAGAAGCATCGTCAACTACAATAATTTTATAATCCTGATAATCTTGGTGTAAGACGGAATTGATTGCTCTAGAAAGAGTGGCAGCCTTATTATAGACCGGTATAATTACAACTATTTTCATTCTACTAAATTAAGCGATTCCATCAACTTTAAAACAGAGGCATCATCACTGTAATTTTCAATGACAGCCAATCTTGCATTTCTAGCGGAATCTGTAAATGGTTTATGCCTTAAATATTCTATTTTTTCTAACCACTGTGATGCCTTATTTGCACGATGAACGGTTTCGTGCAGTCCATCTACCGTTAACATTGGGTCATTTGCAATGATGTGCCTTCCTATAAATAATGAATTAACCAATTTAAGTTTCAACCCACTGGACTGTGAGGAGTACATCAAGTTGATCTGCGCTTTTGCGATAAGTTCTTTTACGTATGTTTCCTCTGGATTTGCTACCAGCTTGATGTTGGTCCTCTTTTGAATAACCGCGATCAGCGCTTCGCTAGGATTTTTTCCTGCAATCATTAATGGAAAGTCAGTGTCTATGAAAACTTTTTCTACAAGAAATAATACAGACTTCTCATTTTCAATAACATCCAGACTTCCGTGAAATAGGGCGTAATCACCAATAGTTTCTGTAAAAGATCCTTTTTCATTCCCGTGAAACGCGGTAACTAACTGTTGCGGTACGTCTGTAAAATTCTTGAGATAATACGTCCTGTCTTGATCACTTATGGGAAGTAAAACCTGCGCATGACGGAGAACTTTTTGGAAGTTCTGGAGTAAATGAGCCTCTGCGATATAGTACCATTTTTTGGGAGATCTAGAATGTCCTGCCAAAAGTGTGTAGTATTCATGCTCAACATTCATACAACGAACTACCTTGAATTTGTCCCGTAATCTTGGGTGATTGAGGTAATAGCAACAGTGAAGACCTTGAAAAAGGATAGGTCCTTCTGCTTTAGAAAGCCTGTTCAACAATTGCTTGTTGCGTCTAGAATAGACGATGTAAGGTAGAGATATAGAAATACCGCTTGGGCCTATCTTTCTTTGGTAATAATAAACTTCCCTACACAATTCTTCCAGATGCGGCTGCTCTTTTTTTTCTGCGTATTGGAAGCAATGTAGGGTTATCAGAACACCTTTTTTGGCAAGTGCTTTTATTTGATAATACACATCGATGACACCGCCATAATTTGCTGGGTAGGGAATGTCAAAACTTACAATGTGCAATTCGCGCATTAAAGCGTTTTTTGAACTACTTCAAAGACCTCGCCGTCGTCGCACTTCAATGTTTTGGAGGGATATTTTAGAATTAACGCATAATCATGAGTAGCCATTAAAATGGTGTTTCCATTTTTATTGATGGTCTGTAAAACCTCCATAATCTCCACACTGGTCTGTGGATCTAGGTTTCCCGTAGGCTCATCTGCAATGATCAATTCTGGGTTGTTGAGCAGTGCACGTGCGATCGCGACGCGTTGTTGCTCGCCGCCAGAGAGTTCGTGCGGGTATTTGAAACCTTTGGTTTTCATACCAACTTTATCGAGAACTTCATCGATGCGGTCCTGCATTTCGGTTTTGCTTTTCCAGCCTGTGGCTTTCAGGACAAACTTTAGATTGTCTTGTATTGTTCTGTCTGTAAGCAACTTGAAGTCCTGAAAAACTACTCCCAGTTTACGACGCAGGTAGGGAATTTCGCTTTCGCGTAAGCGGGATAAATCAAAATCAACAATACTACCTTTTCCTTTTTTTAAAGGAATGTCACCGTAGAGCGTCTTCATGAGTGAACTCTTGCCGCTACCCGTTTTACCAATCAGGTAAACAAATTCACCCTTGTCAATGTTGAGGTTCACGTCTTTAAGTATGAGGTTATCCATTTGAAAGATATCGACATCAGAAAGAGAAAGCACGTGATTTGACATAAACTTGATTTTGTCGTAAAAATACATAAAGCTGTGGATAACATCGCGTATAATTAATTGCGAAAACTGCCGTTAACACCTTGTAGGCTTTTAATTTTACCTATTGACTAACTATCATTCTTATGAGGAAAATTGCACTTGCGGTACTGTTATTAATTGGCGCCGTTTCTAGCGGGTTTGCACAGCAGTCCAAAATCTTTACAGACAACCTGCGCGACTACAACACGGCTGTTGATCTGTATCAGGAGGATCAATATGTGGCTGCACAGCGTTTGTTTGAGAGCGTTATCGACAAGATAGACGATGAGACCATTAAAGGTAATGCGGCATACTACGCCGCTAATTGCGCCGTGCGACTTAACCAGCGCAACGCAGACGAGAAGGTGGAAAAGTTTGTGCAGCAATACCCAACATCTACAAAGCGCAACAGTGCTTTTGTTGACGTGGCAGATTATTATTTTGAAAGTGGTAATTACCGTCAGGCAGTACAGTGGTACGATAGGGTAGATGAAAGGAATCTTTCTAGTGAGCAGAAGACAAAATACTATTTCAATAAAGGTTACACACTTGTTCAAAGCAACAAATCTGAAGAGGCAAAAACCTATTTTGACCGCGTTATTGACGATCCCGAATATGGCTCTAAAGCCAAATATTACTTAGGATACATCGCCTATGAAGGAGACGATCTTGAAACTGCCGAGGAACTCTTCAATGAGGTAGAGGAATCTCCAGAAACGGATGCCAAACTCTCCTACTATCAAGCCGACTTGAATTATAAACTGGGCAAATTTGATGAGGCCATCACCCTAGCCGAGGCTCAAATGTCCAGCTCTAACCGTCAAGAGCAATCAGAATTAAATCGCATCATAGGCCAGTCGCTCTTCAATCAGGGAAAATATCAGGAGGCGTTGCCCTACTTACAAAAATATCAGGGAACTCGCGGCAAATGGAATAACAACGATTACTATCAGTTGGGTTATACGTATTATAAACTGGAAGATTATGGTAACGCAGTGGAGACCTTCAATAAAATCATTGATGGTGATGACAGCACTGCTCAAAATGCGTATTACCATCTGGGTTTGAGTTATATAAATCTCAACCGTGGCGAGGATGCGCTTAACGCATTCAAAAAAGCCAGCGAGATCGCGCTAGATGATAAAATAACACAGGATGCGACTTATAATTATGCAAAGCTGAGCTATGAGAACGGGAATCCCTATGAAAGTGTTCCTGCCGTGATCTTGAAATATATTGAGACCTACCCAAATGCAGATAATAAGGATGAGATGAACAATCTACTCATTGATTCCTATTTTACGTCAAAAAACTATGCGGAAGCGCTTTCATTGCTGGAAGATGGCAGAATAAAAGGTAACGAGAATGTTTACGGTAAGGTTGCATTGTATAATGGACTCAATCTTTTTACCGCCGGCGACTACGTTGCTGCTGGCAGCAACCTAGACAAGGCGATTAAAAACAGTACGGAAAAGGCACAAGAGAAAAAGGCTAGATTCTGGAAAGCAGAAACCTTATACCAACTCAATGACTTCAACGGTGCGCTGGCTGAGTTTGAACGCGCAAGTAATATATCTGCGTCGATTGAAGAAGATAATTTGTTGGATTACGATATGGGTTATACCCATTTCAAGTTGAAAAATTATACATCCAGCATCAGCGCGATGGAACGTTTTGTAGCGTCAAATTCCAGTGATAAGATCCGTACGAACGATGCGTATATGCGTATAGGTGATGCAAATTTTGTTTCTAAAAAATACTGGCCAGCCCTGGAATCCTATAACCAATCCATCAAAATGGGCGGTTCCAGTGCAGATTATGCAACTTATCAAAAAGCAATGTCCTATGGTTTTGTGGATCGAGTGGAAAGCAAGATTGAAGAATTGAACACATTCTTGACTAGTTTCAAGACTTCCCAATACCGTGATGATGTGC
>JBBSPH010000247.1:0-4184 GCA_038258985.1 Flavobacteriales bacterium | reverse complement strand
TGAATGCGCGGTAAAAATGGTTGAAATCTGCACTACCCAGAATCTGCTTCAATTTTTTGCCCACGCGTTCTGACTTTGTCAGATCAGTAAGAATATGCTGTATCTCGCCAAAAAGCTCTTCCTGTGCCACAGCCTCTGCCTGGATGATGGGATGTTTCAATTTATGGGTATAGATGTCAAAAATGGCCGCAAGAAACCCGTTGAAACTACCATCGTATGTCACTAAGCGACTCATGAAAAAAGACTTAACTGGTTCGTAAAATTATTGCTGTATTTACTACTGCCATAGATTAGGATGTGGTTTTTGATCTGGGCTCCCGTCAAATCCCTGCGCTCAAACTCGCGAGAGTCACAAGTGATAAAAAACTTGCTGCGGTTGATGGAAATTCCTATCGCCTTCAAGTGTTCCCATCCCAGTTTCCTGTAATGGCGTGCGCTCAATATCTTCCCAACAGATTTCATTCCCACACCGGGAATGCGTGCAAGCATGCGTTTGTCTGCCTTATTAATGTCCACGGGAAATTGATCGAGGTTGCGCAGTGCCCAGGAAAGTTTTGGGTCGATGTCCATGTCTAGATTCTGGTGCTGGTCGTTGAGAATCTCGCGTACATCAAAACCATAGAAGCGCAATAGCCAGTCGGTTTGATACAATCTATTTTCCCGCATCATGGGAACGGCAGTGCCAATAGCCGGCAGGCGAGTATCATCTGTCACGGGAATATAGCCAGAGTAGTACACGCGTTTCATCTGGAATTTATTGTAAAAGAAGTTGGCGCTGTACATGATATCGCGATCGCTTTCTCCTGTAGCGCCTACGATCATTTGCGTACTCTGGCCAGCGGGAGCATACACCGGTGTACTCTTTATGATCTTTTTTTCAGATTTATAGAGGTCGATGGCATTCTTGACGGCATTCATGGGCTTGATAAAGTCTTTGTGATCTTTGTCTGGAGCCAGTAGTTTGAGCCCTTCTTTTGTTGGGATTTCTATGTTGACAGAAAGCCTGTCCGCATAAAGACCAGCTTCCTGCATGAGTTCATCACTCGCACCAGGAATGGATTTTAAGTGGATGTAGCCATTGAAATTTTCTTCCAGACGCAATTTTTTGGCCACGCGCACCAGACGCTCCATGGTAGCATCTGGGCTTTTAAATATCCCAGAACTCAAGAACAATCCCTCGATATAGTTGCGCCGGTAAAAGTTGATGGTCAGGTCTACCACTTCCTGAACGGTAAATGCTGCGCGCTGTATATCATTGGATTTGCGCGTGACGCAATAGGCACAGTCAAAAATACAAACGTTAGTCAACAAAATCTTGAGCAGTGATACGCAACGGCCATCTTCCGTATAACTATGGCATATCCCCATACCGCTGGAATCTCCTAGGCCTTTGTTTTTATTCTGCCGCTTACTGCCGCTACTGCTGCAACTCACGTCGTACTTGGCAGCGTCTACCAGTATTTCTAGTTTTTCTTTTATTCTCTCGTAGTTCATACCCTTTTTTATTAGTCAAGCCGCCATATGGCGGCATCGTCCTCTCAGTTTCCGCAATTCTATTCCCTTACTTTACTGGGTTTTCTACCCGCACCAGGTTGATGAATTTCTACCCGTTCGTGTGGTAATTCTGGTTGCCGGTGACCATTGCTATTTCCCATGCGGCGATCCCGCAGGCTAGCTTGTTTATCCAACCTATGGATTGTTTGTGGGTTATCTTCCGCATACCGTGGATCCTCAATATAATCTGCCTTTTCCATCTGTTGCACCTCGATGGAATAAAAATCAAATTCTTCAACCACCTTGCCATAGACGGCACAAATACCGCTTCCGCGAAAGGTGATCCTAGCCGCCACCGGTGGAAACATGACCGTATCAAAGAAGTGACCATCCCTATCCAGAAAAGTGCCGAATTGCATACGTTTTCCCTTGCCAGTATGTGTGGTTTTTATGTTGATCACATAGCCATAAATAAGGATCATTTTGTTGAGGTGTTCCTTCAAATCCTTACGTGTATTCTCATTGCGTGGCGGTCGTGTCAATAGATCAAAGTGAGAGCAGAGCGGGAATCCCAACAGTTCAATCTGCTCAAAGGCAAGTTCCTGGTCTGTAGTGGTTAATTTAGGAATACTCGCCTGTCGGAATTTAGGGACGAATAACTGTTTCTGTAATGCCTTTTTGGGCATTTTGTCCATTTTAAAATGTGCCTGCCATAACAATTCATACCGATCCATTCCCGTAAACCGAAACGCATTGATCCTAATCAACAAACTAATTTGGTCGATACTGATCGACACTCGATTGATAAAATCTTCTAGGGATAGAAACTCACCATCACGCCATTTTGCCTCTATAATGCTGGTCATGGCTCTTTTTTCGAACTCATTGATATAGCTGTAGCCCAGATAAATAATAGTTCCTTTAATAACATTGGAAATATCGCTGTGGTTGATGCAAGGCGCTTCAATGGTTGCACCGCACATTTTTGCCTCGTGTACATATAGTTCTGGACGGTAAAAACCGCCGCCGTTGTTGAGTGTTGCTGTCATGTACTCTAACGGGAAATATCGTTTCAAATACAGACTCTGGTAGCTTTCCACTGCATAGGATGCGCTGTGACCTTTCGCGAAAGCGTATCCAGCAAAACTCTTGATCTGGTTCCATATCTCCTGAGACTCGGCAGGGTCGTGACCCAACTGTAGGCAGTTATCAATGTATTTTTGTTCTATTTTCTGGAATTCTGCTCGGGATCGATACTTGCCGCTCATGCCGCGACGCAGGACATCAGCTTCGGCAAGATCTAATTTTGCATAGTAGTGGGCAACCTTGATCACATCTTCCTGATAGACCATGATGCCGTATGTTTCTGGCATAATTCCCTGCATGATGGGATGGGCCTCGGTACGTTTTTCTGGATATCGCGTGCGTAGAATGAACTCGCGCATCATGCCACTTTGTGCGACACCAGGCCGTATGACAGAGCTTGCCGCGACCAAGCCTATATAATCGTCAGTCGCCAGTTTACTGAGTAGCATGCGCATCGCGGGCGACTCGATATAAAAACAACCTATGCAGCCAGCCTTTGACAACATACGGTTAATGCTCTCATCCTTCATGAATTTCTTAACATCACGGCGCACATCCATGATGTGTGCATCTGGCTGATTTTCCCTGACTAGTTTTATGGCGTCGCGTATTTTTCCCAGACCACGTTGTGCTAGAATATCAAATTTGTGGATACCGGCATCCTCTGCAATAGTCATGTCAAACTGTACCGTTGCATAACCTTTAGGCGGTAGGTGAGTGGCGCTGTAATAATGGATGGGGCGCTCTGTAATCAGTATGCCGCCTGCATGAATACTGGTATAGTTGGGTTTGTCCTTGATATGGTGGGCATATTTCAACACAAGGCGGTGCATGCTATCCAGTTTTTCACGCTGTAGGTCGCCCGATGCCATCATGTCAATATCTGCTCGCGGCAGGCCAAAAACCTTTCCCAATTCCCGTATCACGGCCCTATATTGAAAGGTTACATAGGTTCCCTGAAGGGCTACATTATCAAATCTGTCAAAAATATATCTGGTAATATCTTCCCGATCATCCCATGAAAAATCAAGGTCAAAATCTGGCGGGCTGGTGCGGTAATCGTTGATGAATCGCTCAAAATACAAGTCGAGTTCGATGGGATCGACCTCGGTTATCTGTAGTAAATAAGCAAGAATACTATTGGCACCGCTACCACGACCCACGTAGAAGTAACCTTTGCTGCGGGCATATTTACAGATTTCCCAGTTGATCAGAAAGTAAGCCACAAAACCCTTGCGTGCGACGGTGGTTACTTCTTTTTCAATACGTTCTTTAATGTCGTCGCTCAAGATGTCATACCTCAAAGGAACGGCCTTATAGGCCAGTTTCCATAGCTTTTTGAGATCTGCGGCCTCATTTTCTTCCAGCGTTCCCTCACGATGGTAGGTTTTCTGGTTAGCATTGAGCTGCGATTTGTCGTAATCAAAATTGATGCTGCACTGGTCCAGCAACTTCTTTGTGTTTTCAATAATGAATGGATAGTCAGCAAAAGCCAGTTCAAGATCTGTTATGGGAATCATTTGATCATCCATACTACCCTGTTGTTCCGCGGGCAGCTGACTCAACAAAATATTCAGGTCAATGCAACGCAGCAGTCGGTGCGT
>JBBSPH010000246.1:0-4197 GCA_038258985.1 Flavobacteriales bacterium | reverse complement strand
GAGAACTATCTGGTTGTTAAAATTATAATCTCAATACTCAAAAAATTGTTCATGAACTGCTGCTGCCATTTGCATCTCGGCACTTAAAGATCACATGGACTCGTGAAAATCACAAAATCTAAATGATATAGAAGTAATATGGAGTATGGAAAATTGAACTTTAAATTTTGGGGCCTTGAACTTCGCATTCACGAAATCCGCATCAATTATTTAATCTAATCTTAACCCTACCACACACTTGTTAAACTGCTTAAACGCAGTACTTTTGCACGCCGAAAATTAACCCTTCATGAATCTAGGTCTATTGTCTGACTTCTTTATGTCTATCAATGTAAGAGAAATCTTTACAGCGACAATGGTGCTGTTTGCCGTGATCGACATCACGGGTAGTATCCCGATTATTGTTGATTTGCGACGTAAGGTAGGTCACGTACAAAGTGAAAAAGCCAGCATAGTCGCAGGTCTGTTGATGATCGTATTTATGTTTGTGGGTGAGCGTATTCTTCACTTGATAGGAATAGACGTGAACTCGTTTGCAGTCGCCGGCGCCTTTATCATATTCTTCATTGCGCTGGAAATGATCCTAGGAATTCAACTTTACAAAGACGAACAACCAGAAACTGCCGCAATTATACCTATCGCTTTTCCTTTGATTGCAGGCGCTGGAACATTGACATCTGTGCTGTCTCTAAGATCAGAGTTTAGCTCCATAAACATCATCATTGCGATCTTGGTGAATATCGTTTTCGTTTACATCGTGCTCAAAAACTCTGGCAGAATTGAAAAAGTACTGGGAAAACAGGGAATCGATGTGATAAGAAAGATCTTTGGCGTTATATTGCTAGCGATAGCTGTCAAGCTTTTTGCGACAAACATTAAAGAACTCTTTTAAGTATGAAATATGTAGTCTATGGCATTATGCTACTTGCAATTGCCAGTATCGTTTTCAATGCATTCAAGCTCAATTTTTCACAACTATTTGTAGGTGAGAGCCAGATCGCGGTAATTAGCATTGTAGCTGCACTTTGTGTCGTGCTTTTAATGAGCATTTTATTGGTATCCTACAAAATCAAGGAACAGCAGGACTCCTAATTCTAGTTATTACTTAGCTCTAACAGCTTTTCTATAATGGTACTTTCGGTATTCAGAAGTTTGATTTTTGATTCTGTACCATAAAGCTGCTCGGCCAGAGAGGCTTTTACAAGTAGCTTCATGTAGTCTCTATTTCCAGTTAAGCGCAGGGAACTGTTATACCTACGTGCGTTTTGATAAAAAGTCAGCAGCAACTCCTCACCCACTTCATAGCTATCCAGAAATTGCTTTTTTGGCATTTTTCTAAGGTATCTACCTTGATTTTGGAGGTAATCGTTGGCGGTGCGATCAGCAAAACCAGTGCGGGCATAATAATCCAAAGCTTGTCCCGCATAGGAAGATGGGCCTGGTACAAACACATCTGGAATAATACCGCCGCCGCCATAAACTATTTTACCACCAGGAGTCTTGTAACGTAGGGAATCATTTACCTCTATATTACTTTCATCTACAAGCTCTCCATTGGAATAGCGATCAAGGTATTCATTGAAATAATCCTCATTCCCTGTCGCATAAGGTCGCTGTATACTGCGTCCAGTAGGTGTATAATATCGCGCCACTGTTAGCCGGACTGCACTACCGTCACCCCACTGCATTTCCTGCTGAACGAGACCTTTGCCAAAACTGCGTCTTCCTATAATAGTCCCTTTGTCATTATCCTGCAACGCACCAGCAACCACCTCGCTGGCGCTAGCGCTATTTTCATTTATTAGAATAAATACTCGTTTGTCCTCAAAATCTCCTGCATTTGTAGCATAACTATCCTTGCGATTGTTCTTACGGTCTTTCTGAAAAAGAATCAACTGATCCTTTTTCAAGAATTCATCTGCCATTTCAATAGCGGCGCTCAATACTCCACCTGGATTATCCTGCAGGTCCACTGCTAGTTGGGTCGCTCCCTGCTTTTCAAGAGATAGTACCGCCTTACGGAATTCCTTATTGGTAGACTCGGCAAAACGGTTGACTTTGATATAGCCTAATTTATCGGTTAACATGTAGGCTGCCTCCACACTTTCTATGGCAACTTTACCTCTGGTTACTGGAATGTTGACGATGCTTTGGTCACCCGGTTTTAAAACGCCTAAAACAATTTTTGTTCCCGTTTCTCCTTTCAAGACATCTGGAGATTGTTTATCACTGCCGTAGAGTGGCTTACCATCTGCAAACAATATTTTATCGCCGCTTAAAATACCTGCCTTTTCGCTAGGGCCATTTTTTACCGTCGACAACACTGCAATCGTGTCACGGTTGACAAAATAACGTATACCAATACCTACAAAATCACCGCGCAGATCGTCTGCAGCTGCCTGTGCCTCATCATTTGAGATGTAAACGGAATGTGGATCGAGATTCTGTAAAATACCATTAACGGCAACATCGACAATACTGTCCGTATTCACCTCATCCACATACCGCTGGTCAATTATATCGATCAACCGGTTGAGCTTACGCTTCTTGACATTACCTTCAGACGTGAAACTACTATCAAGGCCGTTAAACGACAATAAGTTACCCAACAGAATGCCTAGGGCAAAAAATATTCCTAGAAATAAGGGATAGTATAGGTATCGCTTTTTCATGTATCCAGACTTGTAATGTGTTCTACCACAACGCTAGCTTTTTGGAGAAATTTCAAACCGCTGTCATCCTTATAGGCCTCATGATAAACGACGCGCGTGATACCACTCTGGTGAATTAGTTTACTACACTGCTGGCAAGGCGACATCGTAATGTATAACGTCGCGCCATTACACGATTGAGTGCTACGGGCGACCTTTAGGATCGCGTTTGCCTCTGCATGGAGGACGTACCATTTCGTATATCCATCCTCATCCTCGCAAAAATTTTCAAAACCACTGGGAGTACCATTATACCCATCGCTAATGATCATGCGATCGCGCACGATAAGCGCGCCTACCTTGCGTCTTTTGCAATGGGAAAGTTTTGCCCATTCCCGTGCCATGCGCAAATAAGCTACATCGTAGGTATGCTGTTTTTTGGCCTTCAAGCTGATTGGTTAGTTTTTTAAAAAGGTTGAATTATTCAAGTAAGTCGGTTGTGGTGCTGTAAACTTGCGGTTGTTCGCTTTCGCGAAAGCGGAATAACCATCATCCAATTACCACATCCATCTCGCGATTAACATCGGGATCACAATCCCAAAGATAATAGCTGAAATAATTTGCGCCCATTCCTTTTTACTGAAACGGAATAGCCCGGTAAAGATAAAGTTTATGATCAAGACAATCAGTACGATAACCAATTGTGCCGCCTCAATTCCTAAGGCAAATTCTCCCAAAACCAGTAGCGTATTGTCATCACTACCAGAGGCCAGCATACGGAATGCTCCCGAGAATCCAAAACCATGCACCAATCCGAAAAATACAGCAACGATAGCCGCAAACCAGGGCGTATTGTTCTGATGGCGCCGTCCTGCTGTAAAAATGTTGTACAAAGCGGTGATAGCAATGGTTACAGGAATCAAGAATTCAATATAGGCCGGATTGAAGGATACGTTTGCAAAAGTTACCAGCAATAATGAAATTGAGTGGCCTACCGTAAATGCCGTGACAAGCAATAATAACTTGCTCCAACCATTGAATAGGTAAGGAACTGCAAGCAAAATGATAAATAAAATGTGGTCGTATGCCTGTAGATCCAGTACATGCCAGAATCCTTCTAAAAAGTAAAAAATAAAATTATCCATCAAAGCAAAAAAGTCTTATTCATCCGAAATATAGTCACTTGCCGTCATACGTGAAAGATTCATTGTAGTTATCACCGTCAAATGCGCACCCGCACTCCCGTGTAGAAATTAATGCCCGGCGCGGGCTCATAGAACCTACCACCAAATGCATTGATGCGCACATTATCAAAATAACTGGTATCAAACAAATTATTCACCCCACCGATAAACGACACGGTGGTGCCAGACCAGTTGATGGGATAACTCAAATTCAAATCTGTAATTAATGCGTTGTTTATAGTGGTCGCGTTAGCATCGTCTGCAAATAATTTACCACGGTAGGTCGTATTAAGTTGTGCATACATGCCTTTTGCCTGTTGAAAGGTTATGCCTAGAGTTGCGAGGTGCCGTGGGATTCCCGG
>JBBSPH010000245.1:0-4207 GCA_038258985.1 Flavobacteriales bacterium | reverse complement strand
GTAGGTGGTTACATCACAAATGAGGTCTCTTGGACAAAAACCGATATTGAGAATCCAAAGGATCTCAATCACTTTTATTACGACGGTTACCAGCGTAAAGAGAGCTCTCGGTACAAGCTGCGGCGTAAACTAAAGTTGGCACAAACAACCGCTCCTGGAAATTATCCAAACTTCGGTCATGGTAGATCCATTAGCTTTTTACCACCATCGGGTAAGACCTATAAAGTCAATCAATTGATGGGAGGAGTTTCTAGCTTTCCTCTAAGCATCTTGAAACACTATAAATTTTCAGAATATTTTGAAGGCTACGGACTTTACGAGGATGCCCATTTCACGTTGAAAATCTCTAAAATAGGGGATTTATATATAAATACAAATGCGCGATTAGAGCATTTCCATCATCCAGCGGGAAGGCCAGATTTATATAAGTATGGTAAAATGGTGGTGCGCAATGGCTGGCTGGTTTGGCGTTCGTTCAATCCATTCCCTGCGTTTATGGATATGCTCAAATGGTGGATAATATCTATACTCCTTACCTCCATTCGTTTTATCAATATATTTACCACTAAGGATAGAAAAGGATCGTTCAAAGAATTTTTAGGTAGGACCGTTGGATTAGGTAGCCTTTTATTCCATAAGCCCAAAGAGTGAAATACACCCAAGACATTAAACGTTACACTGATTACAGTGGTAAGTCTGCACTGGTAATGTTGCTGACCCAACAAGGACTGTGGGCGCTGTTTTATTACCGCATTTTTAATGCCGTCTATCGATCTAAATTACCGGGTCTTATCAAAAAAACAATTCTTTTTATAGGTGTCATACTTCAAAAAAAAGCTGAAATATGTACGGGAATAACCTTGCCCTATAGCGCTCGGATAGGAGAAGGATTGTACATAGGCCATCATTCTGGGATTATTGTCAATGCAAAATCTGTTATAGGGACTTATTGTAATATCTCGCAAGGCGTCACGATAGGCGTGAGTGGTCGTGGAGAGCATCGCGGTGTCCCAATTATTGGAGATCGTGTCTACATGGGAGCAAACGCAGTAATCGCTGGGAATATTCATATAGGCAATGGTGCAGTCATCGGTGCAAACTCGCTGGTAATTTCAAATGTGGAAGAAAATACTACGGTAATGGGAGTTCCTGCCATTAGGGTAAGTGAAAACAACAGTCAGGATTATATCTTATGAATTTGCTGGTCATTTCTGATGCACCTATTCTTGATCGCAATGGTTCACGTCAGGCCTATGCGCCTTATGTGAGAGAAATGGATATGTGGATGAGACATGTCGCCCAGACCACTTTTTTTTGCCCTGAGGTCTATCACAAACCTTTATTGACGACTGCCTTTAAAAATCAAAAATTTGAGCAATATTCAGCTTTACGGTTAGAATTTGACACGTTCGTTAGCGGATTCAAATCTGTATTTTCCATTCCTTATCAAGTAGCGATGCTTTTCTATTTGATGATAAAGGCAGATCACATCCATATGCGCGCTCCAGGAAATTTGACCTTACTCGCGTGTTTTGTTCAAATCTTTTTTCCGCTCAAGGCGAAAACTGCAAAATATGCCGGCAATTGGGATCCAAAGGCTTCACAACCTTTAAGTTACAAATTGCAAAAACGGATACTGTCAAACGCTGTGCTTACAAGAAACGTGCAAGTGCTGGCCTACGGCAACTGGCCCGACCAAAGCCAAAACATACATTCGTTTTTTACCGCCACCTACAGCGAGACCCAGCGGAAAAAAACAAAAAAACACCTGACCCAGCCGATAAAATTTTTATTTGTGGGCACACTGACTGCAAATAAAAATCCGCAGTTGCTGATTGAATTGGTAAGGCGATTAAATCATCAAGGCATACCGTCTGAAGCTCATTTTCATGGCGATGGCGCAATGATGCAGGAATTGATTGCCCAATGTCAGTCTGAGCCTGTCGAAGACGGTTTTAACACTACGGACATCAGTAAAGTCAATATTAAAAGTAGTACAAGTAATGGTTTGAAGAGTTCACCAACCACAAACAAATTAGATAACCATAGTTCAGAATACATCATTCAGAACACTCAAGGTAGTAGCGCAATTAATTCTAAATTCAAATTCTTCGGCAACCAGCCTTCTGATGTTGTAAAGCATGCCTACGAAAACGCCCATTTTGTAGTTTTAGCCTCACAAAGCGAGGGTTGGCCCAAGGTCGTGGCAGAGGGCATGTGGCATGGATGCGTACCTATCGCAACGGCTGTAAGCTGTGTTCCATGGATGCTCAATGGTGATTGGGAAAAGGAGGGAAGTTCCGCTTTCGCGCGCCGCGCTGAGCCTGTCGAAGTGAAAGCGGAATACTCCAGAGGCATCCTGCACCATTCTGTCGAAGAAACCTGCGAGAAAATAGAGTGGCTACTCGAAAATCCAGACGTTTTTACCACCATTGCAGCAAATGCACAGTCATGGTCGCAACAATACACCCTAGAGAGATTTGAGCAAGCAATTCAAGAACTCTTGAAAAAGAACTAGCTTGCCCTTCTTGATTTTACAGATTGTTCTTGGTCTTCCACAACATAAATTTTACTTTACATAAGTCATAAGTCATAAGTCATAAGTCATAAGTCATAAGTCATACCTCAAAAAATGCGCGTCCTACAGATCATAGATAGCCTACACCCAGGAGGAGCAGAGCGCATGGCGGTCAATATTGCCAGTGGGCTTGTGGAACTTATAGATTATTCCGCTTTATGTGCGGGTCGTGATGAAGGTACTTTGAAAGCGCAATTGGACCCGCGGGTAGGATATCTTTTTGCAAAAAGAACCGGTAGGATAGGTTGGCAAGGGTTGAAGAGAATCCATCTATTTATAAAAGAGCATGGAATTACCCACATTCACGCGCACAGTACGTCCATCTATGCCGCAAGCTTGTTAAAAATCAGAAATCCTGGGTGCAAACTTGTCTGGCATGACCATTACGGCAAGGCAGAATTCTTGCAAAACCGCCCTAAAGAACTTTTAAAGTTGATGCGGTCCACCATTGATACGGTAATTTCTGTGAATCAGTCACTGCAGCAATGGGCAATTGAAAATAGATTTGGAAAGCAGCAGCATTACCTGCCTAATTTCGCAAATTTGCCAATAGCTTCCACTATTTCATCACCTATTCCAGGAACTCCCGGCAAGCGTGTGATTTGCCTCGCAAACCTGCGGCCACAAAAGAATCACGAGCTATTGCTGGGCGCATGGACTAGAATTCAAGATAGATTTCCGGAGTGGCATTTATTGATAGTGGGAGGTGGTTTTGACGATGCGCATGAAAACAGGATTAACCAATTGGTTGAACAAAACGAGCATAAACTCCGCATCCATTTAATGGGCTCTAGAACAGAAATTTTGCCTTTGTTACAAGAGTGCGCCATAGGTGTTCTCTCTTCAAAATCTGAGGGGTTACCAGTAGCGCTCCTAGAATATGGACTCGCAGGACTTCCCGTGGTAGTGACAGATGTAGGTGCATGTCGGGAAGCGTTGGGCGATCAAGGAATGGTAGTGCCACCAACTGATGAACCTGCATTTGCAGAGGCACTTGCTTCCCTAATGGAAAATACTAACGAGCGCCAGCGACTGGGTGAGGGATGGAAAAAACGCGTTGAGAATACCTATGGAAGTGACACTTACTTTGAGCGACTGTTAATGATCTATCAACAAGTGTATGATTAAGCTGGAAAAATTACCTTATCCCATATTGATTGGCGCTCATATCGTACTGGCGCTTGCAATCGTGGTGCTGCCTTTTATTTCTAAAATTGCTTTTCTAGTTCTCGCCGTCTATTTTCTGTTGCGCATATTTTCCAATGGTGATAAAGCAAATGAAGCCCTGCTGGCGGCCTGCTATTTCACCTGTTGGGAAGTTTTCCTGCGCATGACAGATACCCTTTATTTCTATGAGCAGATCAAGTATTTTGTACTCATATTGATGATTCTGGGTATATTTTTTAAGGGTTTTTCCATCAAATCCATTCCCTACGTTATTTACTTGTTACTGCTTATCCCCAGTATCATCGTTGCCTCTCAAAATATTCCATTGGGAGAAAGCCTCAAGAATTCTGTTGCCTTTAATTTGAGTGGTCCAGTGACATTGGGAGTCGTTGCCATCTATTGTTATCAAAGGAGAATTACCCTTACACGGCTAGATGAAATATTAAAGTTATCTGTGGGTCC
>JBBSPH010000244.1:0-4214 GCA_038258985.1 Flavobacteriales bacterium | reverse complement strand
TCCCATACCACCGCTACCGTTGATACGCTCATGTGGGTATTCTGGAGTGAGGTAGGCGATGTGCATTATGCTAGAATTTGGCTTATTCCCTCCCAAATGCGCGCACTGGCATTTTCAGGATGCTCGGGTTTATTGATGATGCCGTACCATTGTTTGCAAACTGGGACTGGGTCAACCGCAGCATCAAGTAAATTTTTTATTCCCGTGTAAAGATCCTCTTTTTTATAGGCCCATAGCACCGCATCCTTTGGCATGGTTTTAAAATGTACATACTTATAATTCTGCCCTATATCACGGATGCCCTTTTTGAGCTGCGGCTGCTCATAATTGGGATAGATTGTGGGTTTATTGTGAATCACAAAATCAAAAACCATGCTGCTGCATATGTTGACGACCAACTCACAATGATGACAGGTGTTGACAAGCAAAGCGAAATCGGCTTTAGTGGGCATCACCTGGTTCCACTGGCTTCCCATGGGTTTCCATAAGGGAGCGATGGGCGTGATCACATCTTTGTATGTTTCTATAACGGCATCATAACGACCCGTAAAATCGATAGGCACCTGCCTGTAGATAATCGCAACGTCCCTGCCCTCTTCCCTCAATTTTCTGACAGCAATTGCGGTATCCTCCAGATAATATTGATCCAGCGGCGATGTCGTCTGGTCATCGCCAGAAAAGCAGATGTATTGGGTTGCTGGATTAAGTTGATGTTGTTCACAAAACTGCTTTCGCGAAAGCGTAATTCCCTCATCATAGTGCGGTTCAAATTGAGGCGTGCCGGTGATAAAAATTTGTTCAGGACGTGTTTTGGGATAATACTCCAGTTGTTGCGCCTTCATGAGATCAGACCAGACAAAGTAATAATCTGTTTCAATCGTAGTCATTCCCTTGGGCAAATTGTCCCAACTGTAGATCCAGCAGGCCGTTTTGATACCCAAATCTTTTGCGGCGAGCAATGGCGCAATGGCTTGTGTCGCCCGTTGCGTAGTGCAGAATACGAGATCTGGCTTGTGCATGACCAGTTGCGCCTTGAGATCTGCATATCTCGCTGTGGATCGCTCTGCGGCATTCATTTGATCCATCAACCCTTGCCAGCCATCAGGTGTGGCGCTAAAAAGTTCATGGAATTTTACAAATGCACTTTTTAGAAATTTATTAAAACCGCTCCATTGCAGTGGGAATCGGTAGGTGCGGTATACGTTGTCGTTTGTTCGCTTTCGCGAAAGCGATAACTCCACCCGTTTACGCGCATGACTCAACACCGTGGTTTTGGGATGGATGGCGGTACTTTTTATTTGTAGCTCCTTAAAACCAAGTTCGCTAGATAGCGGGAAAACCGTATTGTTCCAATATACAATCTGAAAGCCTTGCTCCTCGCCTATTTCCTTGAACCGCGTGAACGCAAAATTGCGCAGCCCGACACCGTCTGGGAATAGGATGAAGATTTTTTTTTTCAAATCAAGAGTTGTGCTGTACAAGATTACCGATTATCTATTTCCTACGGAAATAATTGATTGCCAATTGGCGAATGATTCAAAGTTTTTGATTATATACTTGATATTCAGGCTTATAGTTACTGGAACACCCATTTCGGCTGCGCTCCATGCGACGCCTCAAGGGAAGGAGCTGGTTTTGAAAGCCTAACTGGACTTGGATTACAGTTTGTTCTTTCTAGTTTTATTCAATCTTCAAGTTCGAGTTGTTTTATTCAATCTTCAAGTTCGAGTTCGAGTTCAAATTCAGGTTCATCCAACACCCATCCCAGCCTTCCCTCAAGGGAAGGAGTTTTAAAAATCCTGAACTCTGAACTCATCAGTCTGAACTCATAAGTCATAAGTCATAACTAACTTTTCCGGTATTTCAACTTATCCCGTTGTACCTGCTCAATAGGTAAAATATCAGTCTCTTTATGGGTCAGTGCATCATGGACTGCGCGCAGATCGCGGGCCAATTTTCTCATTCCCGCAGGTTCCAGCGATGCGCTGTGGTCCGTTCCTTTCCAGGTACGGTCAAGCGTGTAATGCCGTTCCACGATATTTGCTCCCAAGGTATATGCTGCAACATCCACTGCAATCCCTAGGTGGTGTCCAGAAAAACCGATGTGCTTGACATGGTCGCCATGAGTTTCTTTTAATGTGGTGATATCGAGTAAACAAACGTCAGCAAAAGGTACCGGGTAACCTGAGGTGCAATTATAAAGCACGAGATCTCTCACCCGATTGTGTTTTCCAAAAAAAGCGACCAAGGCTCCTATCTCGTCTTTGGTCGTCATACCTGTCGAGCAATGGATCTCGCCCTTATAATTGGCACACAACCACTCCAACATTTCAAAATGATTGTTGCAGGCGCTAGGAATTTTGATAAATTCTGGTTCTAATCCAGCTATTTCTCGTGCACTTGTCAGGTCCCAAACACTGCTGGCATAGGTGATTCCCAGCTCCTCGCAGTAGCGTTTTAGCTCCCTATGTTGTTCTACATCAAACTCCAAGAATTCACGGTGTGCGCCATAGGTATCACCATAAGAGTTGGCAGGATTAGGATGCGGCGCATCGTACTGTTCCTTTGTAAGCAACTCGGTATTATGGCGTTTCTGAAACTTGACCGCATCTACCTTACAGAAAACGGCAGCCATCTGGATCATTTCCTTGGCGATGTCCATGTCGCCTTTGTGGTTTCCTCCTATTTCGGCAATGATGTAGGGTGGTTTGTAGTGCATGTAGTCTTTTATTGTAAACAAATGTAATTATTTTAAGGTTGTAAGCGTTCTGTGTGAATCTCGATACGATCTTGAAGTCTACTGCCTTCCAAATCACTCGACCTGACAAAAATTCCTGTCACTTCGAGTAGCGCAGCGTATCGAGAAGCGGTGCAGGATGATGGTCGGGATGTCAAAACTTAACCATCTTGATTTGGAAAACCGGTCTCGATACGATCTTGAAGGCTGCCGCCTTCCAGATCACTCGACCTGACAGCAGTAATTCTTGCTGAATAACTCTACCTGACAGAAATATTTGATAATCAATCGATTCAACAAGTTTATAACTATAAATCTTTAACTTACAATCATGAAAATCTATATAGTTTATATCCTGAAATGCGCTGATGACAGTTATTACACGGGTATCACCTCCAATATATCGAAAAGGTTGTTTGAACACCAATCCGGTTTTTATCCAGATAGCTACACCTCAAACAGACGACCTGTTGAATTGGTTTTTACTGCTGATTTTACAGAAGTAGGCTTTACTATCGATGCAGAGAAACAGATCAAAAAATGGTCGCGGGCTAAGAAGGAGGCGTTAATTGATGGTAGATTTGAAGATCTACCTGGATTAGCTAAGAAAAATTTTAAACGGTAAAGTGGTCTCGATACGATTTGGCCTGCTAGCGCACGTCAAATCACTCGACCTGACAGCAGCAATGCTTATTGGATCACTCGACCTGACAACGACGATTCCTGTCACTTCGAGTAGCACAGCGTATCGAGAAGTTTGCAGGATGATGGTCGGGATTTCAAAACTTGACCATCTTGATTTAAAAAAATGGGTCTCGATACGATTTGGCCTGCTAGCGCAGGTCAAATCACTCGACCTGACAGCAGCAATGCTTGTTGGATCACTCGACCTGACAGATATTTAGAACCTACTATTATACCGCATAATAAATTCACAGGCCTCGCGGATCGCGCCCTCGGCGCTGTTTTTTGCCAAAATCACATCTGCGTGGTTTTTGATTTCATTAGTTGCATCTGCTGGTGTGAAAGACCATCCTGCCGCACAGATATTGGCTAGATCGTTTACATCATCACCGATGTAGGCCAGTTGCGAAAAGGAAAGCTTGTTTTCATCAACGATCCTTGAAAGCAGGCTGTATTTGTCTTTGACACCCATGTACACGTGATCGATCTTTAATTTCTTCATCCGGCTGGCGACGATGGCGCTGTCCTCGCTGGTCATGACCATCACGGCAACGCCATTCTGACGCAGGATCTCCAGTCCCATACCGTCGCGCATATCAAATTTTTTCATGAGCTCGCCGTCCGCACCATAATAGATACAACCGTCGGTAAAAACGCCATCCACATCCAGTACCAGATGGGTGATTCGATGGCTTCCCTTATCCTTTTTCAATCGTGCGGCCAGTAGTTCTTCCACGATTTTCCAGTCGGTTAGGGAATCAATCTCGGTTAGACTGTCCTCTGGCATGTGGAT
>JBBSPH010000243.1:0-4219 GCA_038258985.1 Flavobacteriales bacterium | reverse complement strand
CTTTTCATTGCAGATGACACAGCAAAAATACCCTAGCATCAAATTCCATTTTGTTAGTGAGTTTGACCGCATCAATGGATAATCAATAGACCCGTAGATCAACGCGCTACAAAACTTTGAGGATTCAATGCTCAGTTTAACCCTATCAAGACAGATATAAAAAAGGCTTCCATAATGGAAGCCTTTTTTGTTGTAGTAAATCATTCTAGAAAGATGGATGATGATGGTATTTCGCTTTCGCGAAAGCGAAACATCTACTACTCACAGTCTGTATATTCATCCAATCCTGAAACTATAAATTCAGACCTACGGTTCAATTGATGTTGGGCCGGTGTACAGTTGACTCCATTTGAACATTCATTCACCAACTGGCGTTCTCCATAACCCTTAGCGGTGATCCTGTTGGCAGGAATACCTTTGCCTATCAACCAGCTTCTTGTGCTTTGTGCACGTCGTTCAGATAGCGCATCGTTATAGTCATCATTTGCTCTACTGTCCGTGTGTGAGCGGATTTCAATTTTGGTTGCTGGATATAATTCAAGAAACGCTTGGATCTTTGCTAGCTCATTGGCCGCATCTGATCTAATGTTCGACTTGTCAAAATCAAAATAGATTTGCTTGATATCCAGGATTTTTGCCAAATCATCACACTCAAGAACTGGAATTTTAGATCCATTTAACTCTAATGGTATGTCTAGGAAGTCGCTTGTAGGTGGTGTGGTAAATAATTCCTCATCTGGTGTGTACTCTTCTTTAGAAGCTCGGACAAAATATTGCTTATCACATTCTAGTTTGAATACATATTTCCCATTTGCTCTAGTGGTCACTTGATCTATCTGGTTGTTGTTAGCATCCATGACCGTTACAAGTGCACCTTCAATAACCTCTTTGGTTTGACCATCTGTTACTGTTCCCGTAACTAGGATCTCGCACATATTGCGTAAATCTTCTGTCTGGATAAAGCGATAGATATCATCATCACCTACTCCACCTGTACGATTTGAACTAAAGTAACCCAACTTGGTATCATCATCTACGATAAAACTAAAATCATCGGATGTTTTATTGATAGTCTTGCCTATATTAATCACCTCACTCATTGACACATCCTAATTGATCGAACTGGCGAAAACATCCAGACCACCTAGGCCTTGATGTCCGGTACTTGAAAAATAAAGAACGTTGTTTTTACTCACAAATGGGAATGTTTCCCGCCCATTTGTATTAATGCTTTCTACGTTTACTGGATTGCTTAATGTTCCATCAAGAGCAACATCTGCGACCCATATGTCTGATTTGGTAAATTCATCATCAGGATCATAACCTACACTTCCCGGCATATCACTCACGAAGAATAGCTTTCTACCGTCAGGCGTCAGTGCTGGGTGGGCGGTACTGTATTCATCGCTATTGAAGGATACACCCACTGGATCGGACCACTTATTGCCTTTGCGAGTAGATTTATAAATCTTCAATTTTGTAATACCATCAATGTCCATGCGCAATTTTCCATTCTCATAGTTATTGCGAGTAAAGTAGATCGTCTCACCATCACTGGTAAATCCAGGTGTGCTTTCATGGAATTTTGTATTGATGCGAGAACTTAGTTTTCTTGCATCTTTTAGCTTTCCTTCAACATCTGCGTCTGCAGTATAAAGTTGGAGAAATGCCTGATCGTTCCAGTCATGTATTCTTTTTACAAAAGAACCGGTATCGCGAGCGGTAGCAAAAACAATCTGGTTTTGATCATCATAAAATGCTGGTCCAAAATCTGCTGTCCATGAGTTGATTTCTTTAGCATTTTCTACATTGAACCTACCTGATTGAAAGTCGATGATTTGGAGGTAGTCTGGTTGCTTTGAATAATTCTCTGACCTGGCGTCGTAGCCTTTGAAGGTATTGAATTTTGCCATCAGCACATCTGCTTCATCATAGCGACGTACAGATTTAAGCGCTTGTGCATACCTAAAGTAGTATTCTGGCATTATGTTGTCACTGTACTGTAAAAACAATTTGTTGTACCATGTAAATGCATCCTGAAGGTCATCGTTGAAGTAGTACGTGTCTCCCAGTTTGGCTAAGATCTCTGGACTTGTGTACCCGTTTTCGGCAATTCTTAAGTACAGTTCCTGCGCATCAATAAAAGCGAGGTTCGTATATTCCTTATCCGCTTTTTTAACCTTGCGACCCTGTCCTGTGGAAACCGTCGCAAACAGTACGATCAGAAGAAATAGTAATTTTTTTATCATGGCTCTATATTCTTGTATTAAAAGAAACGTGGTGTTATCATTTTATCTAAACGATTAAAGAGTTCAAATCTAAGAAAGACTTCGTAACTCCCGTCGTTATAGACAGAATTTCCTAATTCTGTAGTTTCACGATCATATGCAAAACCAATCATCATCTGGTCACTCAACTGGAATCCAACTAATCCTGTCACTGCTGCGCTCCATCTATAAGCGGCTCCTAAGGTAAGTTTTTCTGCAATTAAAAAGTTAGCTGTAACATCTACTTGTAACGGTGCACCGCTCACCACCTTTACCAGGGTTGTGGGCTTGAACTTTACATTATTATTCAAATCAAAAACATAACCGGCAGTAGCAAAATAATGAATGCGTTCCTGAGCTATAAATGCGGTGCTGCTGTTACTGTTGTTCGACTCATCAAAATGCTCGGTTTGCAATAGGTTGGGGGTACTCAAGCCTACGTAAAACTTGTCGGTATGGTAATAAGCTCCTACACCTACGGTGGGTGACAGTCGATTCTCAATATTGTTCTGCAACAAAATATCGGGATCCCTCGCATTGAGCTGCTGGAAATCTACATTAAGCAGGTGAGCACCACCCTTCACTCCAAAGCTAAGATTCCCATTGTAACTTACCGGTATGGTATAGCTCACATCTGCTGCAAAATAGGTTTCATCTGTAGGTCCCAAAGCGTCATTTACGACGCTTAGCCCCAATCCTAGCCTACTATTCTGTATAGGAGAATGTATGGAAAGTGTTTGAGTGCGCGGCGCTCCATCCAGTCCTACCCATTGACTGCGGTGCAGCCCAACTATACTGGTAACTCCACGACTACCCGCGTAGGCTGGATTAACCACCACTGGGTTGTACATGTACTGGCTGTATTGTGGGTCTTGTTGTGCTGTTACCGCTTTCGCGAAAGCGAAAACAACCAAACAAATTATAAGTTTCTTCATTTTATATATTTTAAAATTAATCGGACGTGCGCTGGGGCCCGCCCGATTGTTTTATCTATTGATGTAAAGGTATCCGGCTAGGTGAATAGGTTGATCTAGGTCGTTGATGTAGTCAACAACATAAAAGTAGGTTCCTACTGGCAGCAACTCACCTTGTGATACGTTGACGCGACCTTCCGATATTCCTCTAAATACATTATCCTGGTTATTGTAATCATCTACATTGAATACCTCTACTCCCCAACGGTTGTAGATACGCACGGTGTTTTCAAAATTCTCGATCCCTTCAATGAACAAGAAGTCATTATCCCCATCACCATTAGGCGTCAAGACATTGAAAATTTCTATTGCGCGAGCATCACCATCTAGATAGTCAGGAATGCCATCTGCATCTGCATCGTCATCTGCAAAATTCCCGTTTCCATTTGCATCTTCAACGCTGGTCAATAATCCATCGTCATCATCATCGGTATCCCTGTAGTCGGGCTCACCATCACCGTCAGTGTTGTTGAGTTCATCATCTGGGCTGTTCGTAACTTGATTCCCATTGACGTCATTGTAACCAGTCGTATCTGCATCAAAAGCATCATCGAGGCCGTCCAAATCAACGTCATTTCCAGATGGCAGAATATCTGAAGTACCGTCGTTATCAAAGTCAAATCCTTCTATGCTATCTGGTACCCCATCATCATCTGAATCACCATCAAGGTAATCTGGTAAACCATCGTCGTCAAAATCAACTGGATCGATACCATCACCAACACCAGGGCTATTTTCATATGCGTCGTCCAGTCCATTACCGTCACTATCCATAACTGATGGTGCTACGTAACCAGCAGTACTTTGTCCCTCCACGTTATCTGGGATACCGTCATTATCACTGTCTAGGTCAAGCACATCTGGAATGCCATCCTTGTCGCTATCTCCATTACCTTCTAATACATCTAGGATACCGTCGTTATCGTCATCAATATCGACAACGTCTGGCACACCATCACCGTCAGCATCTGGCGGGAT
>JBBSPH010000242.1:0-4312 GCA_038258985.1 Flavobacteriales bacterium | reverse complement strand
CATCTCGGCTTTAGATACTTGCTCTAGATACAGTTGTGGTGCTGGGTCTGGGTATAGAAGACACTCTTTTTTCAGCGAAATGTATAGATGATCAAACTTTTCATACTCGTCAGCGTTTACGGGCATCCAGCCTGTAACATCGCGCGCCTCGTCGAGAATGATGTCACAATAGGGCACGATCACCGCGGGAAATTCAAGACCTTTAGATTTGTGGATAGTCATGATCTGTATCGCGGTTGGATCATCTGCCGCCGGCACGCTCAAACTTGCTTGCTTGTGCTCCCAATTTTCTAAAAATGCCGATGCCGTCTTTTCAAAACCGTTCGAGAATTCAAAGACATGTTCCAGAAAGGCCTGCAACCTCGTGTCGTGATCTTTCAAAAGGTCCAATGCCACTGCGGCTTTTTCAGTGGCTTGGAACAATGGCGCTTTCGCGAAAGCGATATACCCATCATCTTCACTGCCCAATACATTTTTGGTAATTTGTTGGAGACTCGCGGTCAAATGCTGGTGGATAAAGGAATGGATGTCGGTTTTCTCGTGCAGGATAGCGAGCTGCAACAGGAACTCATAACGCGGCTGTTGCTGCTCTGGATATAGGCACATTCTCATGTATTGCACCAGTAACTGCACGCGAGGCGATGCCGCTACCAGCAAGCTGTCGCTGGAAACGACACTCATATTCTCCCGCACCAGATAGCGCGCAATCTCATCGCCCTGCTTTTTCTTGCGCACCAACACACAAATCTCGTTGGGTGCAAAGCCAGCTGCCAATGCCTGATCAATCTGCCGTTTTACGTGTGGCGGGTAAATGGTTGTCAATTCCTCGTCTTCGACCAAAATCTCGTTTTCCTCTCCATCCAAAAAGTCGATCTGTACAAAACCACCTTTTTTGTGGTTAGGCTCCTGGTGCAGATACTCCTGATAGAGATTCTTGTATAGATCGCTGGTGAGATAACTCCCATAGTGGTTGAAAAAGACGTTGTTGAAAGAAATGATGTTGTCATAACTGCGCCAGTTGGTACTCAGCGTCACGTTGCTTTTTTCCTGCATAAACAGGGAATCGCCAGTTAAAATATCAAGAAACTGGTCTGCATCGCCGCCTCGCCAACGATAGATGGATTGCTTTGCATCGCCCACTAGCATCAAGCTACCACGGCTGCCGTCTGGTCGCTCTTGACTTAAGGGATTTTCAATCAATGGCATCAGGTTTTCCCACTGCATCCTACTGGTATCCTGAAATTCATCCACAAAATAGTGACGGTACCGCTCGCCAAGGCGTTCATACACAAAGGGCGCTGGTTGATCCTTAATTTGCTTGGATAAAATGCCGTTAAACTCGTAGATGGGAACAATCTGTTCGTCAAGTTTTATCTTATCAATCTCGTGCATCAACTCATTAAGCAGGGAAAGTGCGGTAATGCTGGAAAGTGCATTGCGGTGTAGGGCGATCGCACCAGACTGCTCCTGGAATTGCTGTATCAATTGTGCCAACTCTCCCTGCTTCGCATCGATTGTTGCCTTCTTTCCTGCACCAGTAGTACCTGCAACAGATTCGGTTAGGGCTTTTTCTAGGTATTTCTGTTGGTTGTTGGGCGGCAGTTCGCCATCGACAAACTTTTTTATCCAGCTGTAGATGCCGCGTGATTTTCCTGAGAAATCATCGGCGGTCAGGCCGTTGTCCTTATAATAAGAGAAGAGTTCCTTTCCTTGCTTGATCAAATTAGATTCGGCAGTATTTATTAGTTCGTACAGCTTCTTGCGCAATTGCAGGAAGTCTGCGATGGATCTTGTCTTGAGGCTTTCCAGGTAATGGTAATGCGACTCACTCAAGATTAATCGGGCGATGTTGTGCAGGTCAAACTCGATGTCCCAGCTTTTGCCATCGTCGATCTTGGACAGGGAAAAGTCAATAAGTAGATCTGTGAGTTGCTTTTCCTTTCCAGCTCTGGCCAGTAAATTGTGGATAGCCTTTGCGATAAGGCTGTTGCTGTCCAGTTCGATCTCAAAACCGTCGGGCAGGTTCACCTCACGGGCAAAAGTGCGCAGGATGCGGTGATTGAAACTGTCAATGGTCACAATGTCAAAGGCAGCATAATCGTGCAGCAATTTCTGCTCAATGTTGATGGCCTTTTTGCGCAGTTGGTCATCATCTAGCCCAGTTTCTAGCTGTATATGTTCCTTAATGGCTTGCAGTGCTGTCGGGACATCTTGTTGCGTTAGGTGGTGCAGGTTTTCCAGGATGCGGTGTTTCATTTCCGCCACCGCCTTATTTGTAAATGTGACGGCTAGAATCTCCCGGTAACCGTTGTGAAAACTGTTCTTGAAAAGCAAGGTGAGGTAATCCCTTGCCAGTGTGTAGGTTTTTCCAGATCCCGCGCTGGCGCTGTAAAATGTCGTGGGTTGATGCTGCATTCCCAAAGTTAGCAATTACTATGTTATATGCTGGCACTTTGTGGCGTTTCGCTTTCGCGAAAGCGAAATACCTAAAAGGGTTCATGCCGAGCGTTGACTACGTGCAAAGCGAGATATCACCGAATCAATTCCAAGGAATCTACACTGGTATCTTTAAGTATATTATAACACGAGGCGTTTTATTTGTGCGTGATCCTGACCTAACTTTAGGTTTCAAAGAAATACTAACTAAAAACCTACTATAATGGCTTTTGAATTACCAAAATTAGACTACGCCTACGACGCGTTACAACCACACATAGATGCAAAAACGATGGAAATTCACCATACAAAGCATCACCAAGGATATACGGATAAACTAAACTCTGCCATCGAGGGAACTGACCATGAGGGCAAGACGATCGAGAACATCTTGAAGAATCTAGATATGAAAAACAGTGCTGTTAGAAATAATGGCGGTGGATTTTATAACCATAAATTGTTCTGGAAAATCATGTCACCGAATGGTGGTGGACAGCCAACAGGAGATCTTAAAACAGCCATCGAATCAGAATTCGGTAGTTATGAAGATTTCAAAACCAAATTTTCTGAAACAGCCAAAACACAATTTGGTTCTGGATGGGCATTTTTATCTGTTCATGAAGGTGGAAAATTAACTCTTTGTGGATGCCCCAACCAAGACAACCCATTGATGCCAGACACAGGAAAAGGCGGCACGCCGATTCTAGGATTGGATGTATGGGAACATGCTTATTACTTGCATTACCAAAACAAGCGCCCAGATTATGTGGAGGCATTTTTCCATGTGATCAATTGGGAAGAAGTTTCTAAATTGTATGCGCAGAATAAATAAACGATAGATTATTAAAATTTTGAAACCTCCCTTAGAGCGGTAGCTCTAAGGGAGGTTTTTGTATTTCATGCTTTATTGCAGAGTTTTTTGCGCCCATTCTGTCCATGAGCCATCGTAAACTGATTTCTTATTCTTTAATACTAGGTCAGATGCAAGCAAGATAATACAGGCCGTAACTCCTGAGCCACAACTAAAAATTAATGGATGATCATCAACTTTTAAATTATTGAATAATTCAATCAGCTGTTCTTTGCTTTTAAACTTTTCTTTTACAAGAACTTCTGTATAAGGTAAGTTGATAGAGTTTTTAATATTTCCGCTTCTTAATCCTTTTCTGGGCTCTAGTGCAATTCCATTAAAACGATCGGAAGATCTGGCATCGATTAATATATGTTCTTGTTTCTTTATGTTATCCTTTATAAACTCGAAAGATTTTATAGAATCTGTTTTTAATAAAGAATGGAAATCGCCAATGGTTATTTTTTTGGATTCTTTCGCTTCAGTAGGAAATGAATGATTTATCCAATCAGGCAAACCACCATTTAAAACGGAGACGTTTTTATGCCCCATAGCTTTAAACATCCACCATACTCTAGGACTAAAATATATTCCCAGATTATCATAGACGATGATTTTACTTGAATTGTTGATTCCAAGTTTTCTTGCTGCTTTTTCGAATTGCTTTGCGGTTGGCATCATACTAGGCAAATCAGAATCTACGAGACTAAAATCATTTTTCAGATCAAAATTTCTGGCACCGACAATCTGGAGTCGATCAAATTCTGTGGAGACTCTAGATTTATTATCCTGTTGACTCGCATTTAGAATTACGAGATCTAGATCATTTAAACGGCTGCGGAGCCATTTTGAGGTTACGATTGGATTATTCATTTGTAAATGAAGTTTAAGTTGCAATTAATATCGTTAGATAGATTCCAAAAACTTTAACTCCGAGGTAGCTCTCGACTCCGCTCGAGCAGGCATTTTTACTAATTACTAATTACTAATTACTAATTACTAATTACTAATTACTAATTACTAATT
>JBBSPH010000241.1:0-4343 GCA_038258985.1 Flavobacteriales bacterium | reverse complement strand
CTTTCAGGTTGCAATTTTTTGGAAAAACCCAGATAGTCATTGGAGGAAAAATCAATCAAATCCTTTATTGTATGGAGTTCCCGCATGCTTCCCTGCGCGTGGCGCTGGGCGAGTTTTACGAGAAGTTTCTCTGGAATCATGGGTGCAAAAATACGGGATAAGCGGTTGGCATACGGGTTTGAGCGGATTAGAAAACTGGAGAATCAAGATGGTGTTATTTCATATTACTAGTTGTATGAGAATCAATATCTTGGATATTATATTTATTGTTATTCGATGTTTTATTATTGTTTATCAATAATTTTAAACTACTATTGTGGACGATTATTAACAGCTATTAAAAATGGAAGATTTTATTACCTCTATTTACTTTCATATTGCAATAGTTACTACTGTAGTGATAGCAATTAGGTTCTATAAGCTGTATAGACATCTGCAAGATACTGGATCAAACTTCACGGAGTATTTCTCTAAAACATATCACAAGCGCTCACTGATTTCAACCATTATCGTGATGGCGGGATTTTATGGATACTTGATAATGCTGTCATTTTCACATATAAACGGTAGGATAGAGTGGTTTACAATAAATGCTCTTCCGTTTCTATTTGTATGTATTGCGGGAATCTTATTCCAGGTATTTAATTACTATGAATCACGACGTAATAACGCTGTGGAGATGGAAATAATTACAAACGAACAATTGGAACGCAGCTTGAAAGGCACAAAATACATGATGCTCTATTTTGTAAGTATGCCCTTGTGGTTCCTATTGCTTGAGTTGCCTAATCTATATTATCAACTTGATGGCTCAGACGAATCCACACTATTGGGATATGATTTAAAAGGCATTTCGGATCTCAACTTAATACTTGTTATTAGCAGTTGGAGCCTAATCTATCTTTTAGGATGTACCACGCTATTTCACTTTTATCAATTTTCAAAACAAATTAAACAAGGTGATTTCTATTCAGAAGTTTGCATCAGACAATTGTCTCGTGCAGGCAAAATGCTGATGGTTACAAGTTTTTTTCTGCTACTCTATTCTTTTATACAGCCGATACTTATTGGCAATACTGGATCCACGTTATTCGGTAGCCTATTCTGGATCGGTTATTTTATAATGACGGTAAGTGTGTTTGTTCAATATTTATCAAAAATGATGAAGCGTGCAGCATTGCTCAAAGAAGAAAACGACTTAACTATATAATTATGAAATGGATAAGATTTTTAAGAGCATTGCTAGGCTTTGTTTATTTCTTTGCATGGATATCTGCGGTGGGATCATTAATTTATTTTTTTATCGCGGAAAGTAGTTCTGACCTTCCATTTAATATCGGCAGTAATATTGTACAAAATTTTCACTGGACATTCTATCTCGTTTTAGCGCTTGCGGTCATATCTCAATTCGTTTTCGTTTATATGATCTTTCAAATGAAGAAAGCATCCTGGCTAATTACACCCAATAATTTTGTACGAGAAGAATTAGTCAATCACTTAAAATTGGCTGGAATTAGTTGTCTTGTAGGCGT
The DNA here is from genome assembly GCA_038258985.1 of Flavobacteriales bacterium. Lineage (GTDB taxonomy): Bacteria > Bacteroidota > Bacteroidia > Flavobacteriales > Flavobacteriaceae > Nonlabens. Next base: position 2,811 of record JBBSPH010000241.1, on the reverse strand, counting down.
CTTGCTCAATAGAGTACCATCCTATATCTACAGTGTTTTTACTAGGTCTCAACTTGACCATTCCTTTAAAGTTAAACTAGCAATGAACTTTGGATTTAGTTTTGATTCAATGCTAGTGATCATCTCGTTTGGAATATTTCTAATTATTACTTCAAAGATTATTAAAGTAAGTGCTCTAATTAAACAAGAAAACGATCTAACTATATAATTATGGTATTTCTACAGTTATTTAATTCTCTTCTAAAGGTTCTGAGAGTTCTTTTCGTAGTTGGAACGATTATAATTACCATCGCTGCGATTTTTGAATTATTTGGACATTCTTTCAAAGATTTCAGTTGGAAAGATCTTTCATATATAAATGTGGTAGACCCGTATTTTTCTAAGAACATTTGGGTTGTCATAATTACAATAGCAATAATAGCTTGCATATTTTATATTGTTAAGGCATGCAGCGCGATTATTAGAACTATGGATAATTTCAAAAAATCAATTTATTTTGAAACGGCGAACGGTAAAGATTTAAAACTTGCAGGTAGATATTATTTAATTGCCATGATTGGAGTTCCAATGGTAATTGAGATAATTCATTTTCTTGAATCCCTACTAGCACCACAAGGCCAACTTCAGCCGTTCAGCTCTGATGTTTTTATGGATATTATTGAAACATTACTAACTGGCTCTTTTCTTTATGTCATGGGCGAAGTCATCCAGAAAGCCGTTAATGTCAAAGAGGAAAACGACCTAACTATCTAATATGCCTATCTACATCAATCTTGACGTAGTACTTGCCCAAAAGGGCATGCGCAGTAATGAACTGGCAGATATTGTGGGTATAACGAATGCCAATCTTTCCATCCTCAAAACGGGAAAGGCAAAAGCGGTACGGTTCTCAACCCTAGAAGCTATTTGTGAGGCATTGGATTGCCAGCCAGGAGATATTTTGGAATACCGGAATGACTACCCTAATTAGAAAAATTTAGTTTCGAGCAACACCTTAAAGACGAGTGCGCTTTCGAAAAAGCGTATAAACAAAAAAGCCTCGATTCTACGAATCGAGACTTTTTGAATATTATAATTGGAATAGCTAGTCCGCTAGAACGATGGCTTTATTGTCTTTCATTTCAAGAACTCCACCTTTAATTTTAAAGTCTGTAGTTCCATTGCCTTTGGTGAATTTATCTGCCACTGAAGATTCAAGAATGATATTCCCGTACATCTTTACAGTCCCGTTAGTCAACAAAGAAACGATAGGCGCGTGATTGTCCAACATCTGGAAATCACCATCCATACCTGGAACAGATACAGATGTTACTTCACCGCTATAAAGCGTTTCCTCTGGAGTTACTATTTCTAAGTACATACGTTGTAATTTTCAGTCCCAGTCCCAGTCGCAGTGTTAATGTTAACTGATACTGCAAACTGGATTTAAGCTTCCACCATCATTTTCTCACCTGCCTCGATCACTTCCTCGATAGTTCCTTTCAAGTTAAAGGCGCTTTCTGGAAGTTTGTCTAACTCACCATCCATGATCATGTTGAATCCTTTGATCGTGTCTTTGATGTCTACAAGAACTCCTTTGAGTCCGGTAAACTGCTCTGCTACGTGGAATGGCTGGGAAAGGAAACGTTGTACTTTACGAGCACGGTAAACAGCACGTTTATCGTCTTCAGAAAGTTCTTCCATCCCTAGAATCGCGATGATATCTTGTAGTTCTTTATATCGTTGCAACAACTCTTTAACGCGTTGTGCACAGTCGTAATGTTCTTTTCCTAGAATGTCTGCGGTAAGAATACGAGAGGTAGAATCCAGTGGATCTACCGCTGGGTAAATACCTAGTTCTGCAATCTTACGAGATAATACTGTTGTAGCATCTAAGTGAGCAAACGTTGTTGCTGGTGCTGGATCTGTCAAGTCATCTGCAGGTACGTAAACCGCTTGTACAGATGTAATCGATCCTTTTTTAGTAGATGTGATACGCTCTTGCATCGCACCCATTTCAGTTGCCAACGTTGGTTGGTAACCTACTGCAGATGGCATACGTCCCAGAAGTGCAGAAACCTCAGAACCTGCTTGTGTAAAGCGGAAGATATTATCAACGAAGAACAGTACATCTTTCCCTTGACCATCAGCTCCTCCATCACGGAAGTATTCTGCAATCGTCAATCCAGAAAGTGCAACTCGAGCACGTGCTCCTGGTGGCTCATTCATTTGTCCAAAAACGAAGGTCGCTTTAGACTCTTTCATTACTTCTTTATCGACGGATTTCAAATCCCATCCACCTTCTTCCATGGAGTGCATAAATGCATCTCCGTATTTTATAATTCCTGACTCTAACATCTCACGTAGAAGATCATTCCCTTCACGCGTGCGCTCACCAACTCCTGCAAATACAGAAAGCCCACCGTGACCCTTTGCAATGTTATTAATCAATTCTTGAATCAATACTGTTTTACCTACTCCAGCACCGCCGAAGAGTCCAATTTTACCACCTTTAGCATAAGGCTCAATCAGGTCGATCACCTTGATCCCAGTAAAAAGAACTTCTGTAGATGTAGATAAGTCTTCAAATGCAGGTGCAGATCTGTGAATGGACAAACCTTTATCACCAGTTTTAGGTAAATTACCTAGACCGTCAATCGCATCACCTATTACATTAAAAAGACGCCCATAAACGTCATCACCTATAGGCATTTTGATAGGGTTTCCTGTGGCAATCACCGCAGTACCTCTACTCAATCCGTCCGTGGAATCCATAGAAATCGTACGAACCGTACTTTCTCCTATGTGTGATTGCACTTCAAGAACCAGCTT
>JBBSPH010000240.1:0-4361 GCA_038258985.1 Flavobacteriales bacterium | reverse complement strand
CACGTTAAGCTAATTGTGCAATACACTGATCGATTTCCCGAACCAGCGCATTGATCTTGAGTTTTGTTTTTGTTTTATAGTCATCACTACCTAACATCGCATTTGCCGTTTTGAGCGCTATAACGCTCTCCACCCCTTCCCTAATAATCTCCTGAGACGTTGCAAGTTCTTTTTCAAGTCCACTGATCTTTTTCTCTCTATCTCCTGCTACCGCCTGAAGTCTTAGGTTTTCATCAATCAAAGCCTTGATCTTTAGTTCAATCTGATCTATTTGACTCAAAAGCTTTGACATTCCAGCAATTTTAATGCAATGCTAGCAAAATTAGGTTTCCCACTAGACAAATCAAATATTTATGGAACAAAGTTTGAAAAGCTTTTGGGGAGCGCTCATAGCGTACTATATTTAACTTATGCATATACGATATTCCCTTTCCCTAGTTGTGGTTTTGTTTTTTGTTCGCTTTGGCGAAAGCCAAAACCTACAAGATCTCCCACAAGATTATTTTAGAAGTCCGCTAGATATTTCACTGGAACTAAGTGGGTCATTTGGTGAATTAAGATCCAACCATTTTCATAGCGGCCTTGATATTAAGACCAACCAGCGCACAGGAGCTAAAGTTTATGCTGCCGCAGCTGGTTATGTAAGCCGTATTAAAGTGGAACATTATGGTTATGGAAAGGCGCTTTATATCACGCATCCCAATGGATACACCACGGTTTACGCACACCTAGAGAAATTTGCACCACGCATTGAAGAATTTGTCAAGAAAAAGCAGTACGCCAGTGAGAATTATGAGGTAGAGCTCTATCCCGACGATCTTACTTTAAGGGTAGACCAAGGTGAGGTTGTGGCATACAGCGGTAATTCTGGCGGCAGCGGTGGGCCACACCTGCATTATGAGATACGTGATGGCGATGCTAGACCTATAAACCCATTACTTTTTGGAATTAAGATTCCAGATTCTAAGATGCCATTGATAAAACAGGTAAAGGCCTACCCATTAGATGATCAGTCCAGCATCAACGGTAAGAATGAGGCTCAGTTACTGCGCTTAATTCCTATAGGAGCTGGAAAATTTAAGGTCGAGCCATTTTCTGCCTATGGAGAGATAGGGATAGGAATCAATACCAATGATCAAATGGATGCCGGTAGCAATCAAAACGGAGTGTATAATATCAAAACCAGCTTCAACGGCAAACCAAATTTCGAAATGACCTTTGACAGATTTTCTTTTGATGAGACACGGTATATCAATCAAATGATTGATTATGAATATTTTCAAAAGAACAAAAGCCGCATCTCAAAACTTTTTATTCCCGATGGTAGTCCATTGAGTCTGTATAGAACAAATTCCAATAATGGTAAATTAAAGGTAGTAGATCCAGGGACTAAACACACCTATAAGGTTTTGGTAACGGACATTTCTGGTAACATTAGCGAGATCAATATGGATATAAGCAATGAAGATAAAAAAGAGAATCTTGTCATTACAAATCCCAAGCAATCGACCCTCGTCCCACGCAACCAGAATTATAGCGCCACGCTAGGCGCATTTACATTTACCATTCCTGCAGATGCTCTTTATGAGGATAGCTTTTTGAACATCAACGAGAATGCAGATGTACTAAAAGTGCACGATGATGTGATACCGTTGCACAAAAGCATGATTATTAATTATGACATGAAAAGCAAGACAGATGATCAAATGGACAAGTACTACATTGCCCGCATTACACCGTACGGTACAGCCTATCATGTAGACTCAAGATTAAAAGGCAACACACTGACTGCTTTCACCAGAACATTAGGGACTTATGGAGTACGTAAGGACACGAATCCGCCCACCATTGCTCCCGTTAATTTTAAAAGCGGTCAATGGTTGAGTAAAAACAACACCCTGACCTTAAAAATAAACGATAAGGAAACAGGCATACAGGCCTATCGAGCTACCATCAATGGCAAGTTTGCATTGATGGAATATGAATACAAGACCAACTTGATTACCTATAATTTCAGTGATGACGTTAGCGCTGAGACTGATAATGAACTAGTGGTAATCGTCACGGACAATGTGGGAAATAGCACTAAATTTGAGGCCAACTTCAAACGAAAGGAATAACCCACCATATTGAAATCCTTCTTTATAATCCTTCTTTGTATCGTTACAACGGTAACCCATGCTCAAGAATCAACGCTCAATGGCGTAATTCTAAATGAGCAGCAAGTACCTATCAATAACGTAAATATTTCCATTAAGGGAACTACTCTTGGGACAACATCAAACAAGAACGGGTTTTACGAACTGAAGGTTCCTGCCAACGTGACATTAGAAATCCAATTCACAAACATCGGCTACAAATCTGTGGTGATTAAAGATCTGATCTTACAGGCCAGCGAGATAGTAGAAATCAATCCGGTACTTAAAGAAAATGTGGAGCAAATAGCCACTGTGGTCATTAATTCTACTTCAGACCGAGAGTTTGCCGGCATTACCACCATCGACCCACAGATAATCCGTAGGATCCCGGGAGCGCAGCCAGGAGTAGAAAATATTTTGATGTCCCTGCCCGGCGTGAACAACAATAACGAGTTGAGTACACAGTATGCGGTGCGCGGCGGGAACTATGATGAAAACCTAGTTTATATTAATGAGATTGAGGTGTACCGCCCATTCTTGATACGTAGTGGTCAACAGGAAGGCTTGAGTGTTGTCAATACGGACCTTGTGCGTAGCGTTGATTTTTCGGCAGGTGGATTTCAGGCAAAATATGGTGATAAACTCAGCTCTGTGCTGGATATTGAGTACCGGAGGCCGACAGATTTGAGCGCTGGTATTGACGCCAGTTTGTTGGGAGTGAATGCATTTGTGGAGGGTACCGCTTTCGCGAAAGCTTTAACAGCCACAGCAGGATTGCGTTACAGGGACAACAGTCTATTTATCAATTCCCGTGAAACACAGGCTACGGCCGTACCGCGTTTTTATGATGCACAAACGTATATCACCTATCAAATAAGCCCAAAGTTTGAACTGGCTTTTCTAGGCAATATTGCTGTCAACAGTTACGATTTTATGCCAGAAGACCGGCAGACAAATTTTGGGACGATCAACGAGCCTATCGCAGTGGTAATTGACTATGAAGGACAAGAAGAGGATCAGTATGAGACCTATTTTGGTGCAATCAAGGCCAGTTATGATGTGAATGAGCGGCTTAATATGCGTTTCATTTCTAGTGTCTATCTGACCCAGGAGCAGGAACATTACGACATTCTTGCCCGCTATGGATTGGGGAGTCCTAACACTAACTTAGGCGATAGGGATTTTGGACAGGTTGATTTTGTAACAGGCATTGGGTCAGAGTTGGAGCATGGCCGCAATGATCTGGATGCATTGATCGCGACGATAGAACATCGCGGCACCTATACTTTCCAGAAAGAAGGAAGCTCCAGCGATCAATTGGAATGGGGTGTAAAATATAATTTGGAAGATATTCGCGATCGGGTGAGGGAATACACCGTTGTGGATAGTGCCGGTTTTAACGTGAGACCACCTAACCAAGGATTTAGAAACGATGAGCCGTACACTCCGTTTTCATCACCACTTGTTCCTTTCAATTCCATAAGTGCAGATAATGAGGTTCAGATCCAGCGCTTACAAGCCTTTGCCCAATACAGTAGTCGAGGCTACCTGGGAGAAAATGAAATTTTCTGGAACCTTGGTGGACGCGTACACCATTGGACCGTGTCCGGAGATGCATTTGAAAATTCTACCCAAACTGTGTTTTCACCGCGTGGCCAGTTTGCCATAAAACCCTACTGGAACATTACAGACATGCTGTTCCGTTTTTCTACAGGTGTTTATTACCAGCCGCCTTTCTATCGGGAACTACGAGATGCTAATGGTGCAGTAGTACCAGACGTGAAGGCTCAAAAATCCATACATTTTGTTCTCGGGAACGACTGGAGTTTTAAATGGAATGACCGCCCATTTAAACTAACTAGTGAAGCCTACTACAAAAATCTGAGTGATGTGAATACGTACACTCTAGAAAATGTAAGGATAAGATATCGTGCAAACAATGATGCTAAAGCCTACGCATATGGGCTTGATCTGCGCCTGAACGGCGAATTCATTAAGGGAACCGAAAGCTGGATTTCAGCTGGATATTTAAAGACAGACGAAAACTTGAATGATCGCGGTTTTATCGCCAGACCTACCGATCAGCGATTGAAGTTTGCCATGTTGTTTCAAGATTATGTGCCTAACATGTCACAGCTGCGCATGTATTTGAACCTAGTCTATAACACTGGATTGCCGGGAGGTTCACCCAGTTATGCAGACCCGTATGATTTTCAATTTCGT
>JBBSPH010000239.1:0-4396 GCA_038258985.1 Flavobacteriales bacterium | reverse complement strand
CTCTAACAATTCTGGCCGAGTATAGTTGGCGGCCACTGCCTGGTCTGCAAAAGAAATCAAGCAATCCAGTTGACCCACAAGATGCGCATTGTTTTGAATCGCCTTGATAAATGGGACAATCTCTGCTACAACCTTTTCAAATAACTCTTGTTGCAGGGCATGGATTCGTTCTTCAGCTCCTAGAATCTTACCCTCATATTCCTTGAGTTCCTGGGTGATGTAGCGTTCTGCATTAACCAGGGTTTGTTTGCGGGTCCAGCTTTCTGGAACCTTGTCCTTGTGGGAATTGCGCACCTCTATATAATATCCAAAAACATTGTTGCTGGAGATCTTCAGACTGCTTATTCCTGTTTCTTTACAATGCCGATCCAGCATTTTGTCCAGGTAATCTTTCCCTGTAGTGGCCAGTCCGCGCAGCTCGTCAAGCTCCTCATGGAATCCATGTGAGATGGTGGTGCCTTTTAGAATGTTTACAGGAGCATCCTCGTCCAGACGTTCTACAATAAATTCAATGAGTTGGCTGCATTTGTTGAGGCTTTCGCCCAAAGTTTGGAGCGATTTATCTGTTGCATCCATGCAGATTTCCTTGATGGGAGCAATAGCCTGCAAGCTGTTCTTCAACTGGATTACTTCCCGCGGGCATATCTTACCTACGGCAACTTTGGAAACCAACCGCTCCAAATCATTCATGGACTTGAGCTGCAATTTTACCTTCTCCCGCAGCTGGCTTTCTGACTTGAAATAACTCACAACATCATGGCGCTTGTTGATCTGCTCTGCATTCTTGAGTGGAAATGCCATCCAGCGTTTGAGTAATCGTGCGCCCATAGGCGTGGTGGTTTGATCGATCACATCAATTAAGGTCACTGCGCCCGTGCTCAAGGATTGATACAATTCCAGATTGCGAACGGTAAACCGATCCATCCAAACAAAGCTGTCATCCTCTATGCGCGAAACGGTGGCGATGTGGTCTAGTTGATGGTGTTGGGTTTCTGCCAGATAATGGAGAATAGCACCGGCTGAAATCAATGCCTGATCTAGTTTGTCAACTCCATATCCTTTGAGGGAATTGACCTTGAACTGTTTCAATAAACTTTCCCGCGCATAGTCAATCTGGAAAACCCAATCCTCAAGGTAGAAAAAGGGAAGGTCGTACGGGAAATCCTTGGCCAATTCTTTCTTATCGCTTCGGGAGACGAGAACTTCGCTGGGATTGAAATTTTGCAAGAGTTTGTCTGCTTCTTCTTTTGTTCCTTGGCTTATCAGGAATTCGCCTGTGGATATGTCCAGAAAAGCAACGGCATACACATTTCGCGAAAGCGATATGGCTGCCAGAAAATTATTTGAGCGGGAACTGAGCACCTCATCATTCAGCGATACGCCAGGCGTGATCAATTCTGTCACGCCACGTTTGACAATGGTTTTGGTTTGTTTGGGATCTTCCAACTGGTCACAAATGGCCACACGCTCGCCGGCTCGAACGAGCTTGGGCAAATAGGTGTTGAGGGAATGGTGCGGGAAACCCGCAAGCTCTGTGCGCTCGCCACCGTTATTCCTGTTGGTCAAAACTATGTTGAGAATGCGCGCGGTTTTCACGGCATCTGCACCAAATGTTTCATAAAAATCACCTACACGAAAGAGTAACAAGGCATCAGGATATTTAGTCTTGATCTTGTTATACTGCTGCATCAAAGGCGTGACCTTCTTACTTTTGGAAGCCAATAGGTGAAAGTTTTAAGACTTTAAAAATACGATTTAAGCTCGCGATCGCTGGGAATGCATCAATCTACTTTTCAACACTTTGTCTTGGTAATTTTAAAAATCCAAATAGGAAATAGCTGTCGCGTCAACTTCTCCCACAAGATCTTCCAACACAGTGATGGAAGCGTTGGAGTACAATTTGTGTTGGCCGGGATCTGTACTATGGTTAAGTAGTTCGTGTTGCTGTAATATCGACAGCGTCTGCCGTGCAACTGCGGTACCGCTATCAATAATGCGAACCTTTTCAGGCAGTAAATCTGCTAACAGGTGTTTGATGTAGGGATAATGGCTACAGCCCAAAACGAGGTAATCAATGTCAGATGCTAGTAATGGTTCTGTAATCTTTTTGAGCAATTCCATCATCTCTGGCGAGTCCAGTTTGCCGGACTCTATCAGCTCCACAATTCCTGTCCCGACCACTTCTATGGTAGCAATGTCACTGGTAAATCGTTCTTGAGTGGTTTTAAAAAGCTGGCTAGAAAGTGTTCCCTTGGTCGCGAGTATCCCAATCTTCTTGGTATCTGAATGGAGTGCTGCAGGTTTGATTGCAGGTTCAATACCTATAAAAGGAATGGAATAGTTTGCCCGTAAATGGTCAATCGCATTCGTCGTTGCCGTGTTGCAGGGAACTGCAATCAATTTGCATCCCTGATTCATCAGGAATTCTGTATTCTTGACGCTGAGGGCAATAATCTCCTCCCTAGGTCTGATGCCGTAAGGAGCATTGGCAGAGTCGGCCAGGTATATAGTATGTTCATGCGGCAATAGGTGGATGACTTCCTTCCATACGGAAGTGCCTCCCACGCCACTGTCAAAAAAACCTATAGGTGCTTTGCTCAAACCAGTTTAAAATCTTTAAGATACTCCAAAAATAAAACCGTTCCAGACGATGCTGGAACGGTTTCAATAACTTTTAAGAAATGTAGGTTATTGTATACCCAATTCTTTTTTTACGTCTGCCATCAAATCGTAGCCATCTGCCATGATTACTCCAGTTCCTGTGGTAGAATCCAGTACATAATCATACCCTTTTGCTCTTGCCACTTTGAAGATAGCTTCACGTGCTTGATTGTAAACTGGCTTCAATAGGTCAGTTCTTTTTTGGGAAAGATTTTCTTGTGATTTTGTATAAAAATCTTCGATTTTCTTGCGGTCATCCTGGATTTGTGCAAGAATACGTTGGTTTTCCTCATCAGAACGATTGGGTGCATTTTGCTGGGCTTGTTGCGCTTTAGTCTGCAAAGCCTTGTCCATGTTGACCAATTCGGCTTCATAGGTTTTAGCAAAGTTGCGCAATTGCTTCTCTGCAGCCTTTGCCTTTGGCAACATTTCTACCAACTCTTGGGAAGCGATGTGGGCTACCTTAGAAGCGCTTTGAGCATTTACTGTAGCTGCTCCTAATACTAGAAAAGCTGCTGCTGCTATAAAATTTCTTACTTGTTTCATTTTCAATTTATTGTTGTTTGTTCTAACAGGTTGCAAATATAATGAGTTCCTAAGATTTAATTACCGCCTGGTGGGTTGTTATTGCGCTGTTCCTTTATCTTCTCGCGGGCTTGCAAAACGCTGTCCTTAAGTCTTGCTCGTTCACGTATCAATTCTTCCCTGCGCTCTTTGTATTCTCTAATTTTAGCATCTTTAATGCTGTCGCGCACGCGTATTTTTTCAGCTCGCGTGGCCTCGCGCTCATCTACAATTTCTTGTTTGGCGATTGCTTTTCCTTGATTGTCTGCTGCTTCTTGTACAGATAGGTATGGAGCATCCACTGCACCTTCACCGGCAGGCGGTAGTTTGGAGATTGCGCCTTGGGAACGCTCTGCACGTTCTGTAGTTTTACCAGTGCGACCTATAGCTCTCAATACATCATCACTCAAATCATGGCGGTCATCGCTGTACACCATGGTAGCCTCTGACCGCTCAAGAATAACATCGTATTTTTTTTGCTGGCCTATCTTCTGCATTTCATTGAACACCTGATCCTGTACGGGCTGTATCAATTGTGTTTTTTGGGTAATAAAATCGCCCTGTGCGCCAAATCTCTTCTGCTGGTAAGTGCTTAATTCTTCCCGTTTGATATCAATTTCCTCTTCCTTTTCCTCAATCAATTCTTTGGTGAGAAGAACACGTTCGTTCTTTAGCGAGGTTTCCATTTGTCCTATCTGGGATTCCATCTTTTCTATTTCCACCTTCCAGGATTGCATGCGCTGTTCCAACTGCTGGGAGGCTTTCTGGTATTCTGGTACGCTCTCAAGTATGTAATTCATGTCGACGTAGCCTATTCTTACGCCTCTTTGCGCTTTCGCGAAAGCGAAACACAACAACATCACTACTGTTAAAACCGAAATACTTTTTTTCATAACCAGTTGTTTTAAAGAAATAACCGTGCCATTCTAGAACTGCTGTCCAATGATAAAGTGGACTTGCCACCCGCTGGGATCAGTACTGTTAGTGATGGGAGCAGGATCAAACCCATACCCAAAATCTATACCCAACAATCCAAATGCCGGCATGAACACGCGAAGTCCCGCACCTGCAGACCGCTGCACATCAAACGGATTATAACTCCTAAAAGTATCATAGGATCCCGCTGCCTCTGCAAATGCAAGTACATAAATCGATGCTGCCTGCTCTAATG
>JBBSPH010000238.1:0-4440 GCA_038258985.1 Flavobacteriales bacterium | reverse complement strand
TCGCTTTCGCGAAAGCGAATTTATCCTTCATCCCGCAACCCAGCGAGGTCAAGTCGATCATAGAAGTACCGTTAATGGAACTTTTGGAAGCAAAAAATATCGCCCGCCACAACCTGTCTACCAGTTACATGACTGATGTAGATGTGCCATGTTTCCTATTGCAGGGTCACATCGTCTGGGGTGCAACAGCGATGATGTTGTATGAATTGAGGGAAATGATCCTGTCGCTCATCAATGAGTAAATAGTTATACAACCCACAGTGATTCGAGCAGATATTTTTATTCCATATCACTAGTTGATTACTTACCTTAGCCTTTCGTTCAAATCTGAAATTATCTATGGGATTAGTCAAGAGAAATCCTTTTGGTCATATACTTTTTTTGAAGCTTTGGCTCATCCGCATCATGGGTGGCTTGTCCCACAGACGTTATCGTGGATTTAACGAGATGGATATCGATGGTAGCGAGGTGATTAAGAACTTACCACCTACTGGCGTACTCTTTGTATCCAACCACCAGACCTATTTTGCAGATGTCGTGAGCATGTTTCATGTTTTCAATGCTTCCCTATCTGGTCGGGAGGACAATATAAAAAATGTAGGCTATCTCTGGCGGCCCAAATTAAACATGTATTATGTAGCGGCAAAGGAAACCATGGAAAGCGGGCTGCTACCTAAAATTATGGCCTATGCAGGCGCCATTACCGTAGAGCGCACCTGGCGCGCCCAGGGTGAGGAGGTCTCCCGAGCAGTAAATCCAGACGACACAAAGAATATAGGAATTGCCTTGAAGGATGGATGGGTCATTACATTCCCACAGGGAACAACTAAACCATTTAAACCCATCCGTAAGGGTACCGCACACATTATCAAGCAATATAAACCTATAGTGGTACCGGTGGTGATTGACGGTTTCCGCAGGAGTTTTGACAAAAAGGGATTGCGTATCAAGAAACGCAACATCCTACAATCGATGGAAATAAAGGCGCCGCTGGTCATCGATTATGAAAATGACAGTGTGGAAAAAATTGTGGAGCAACTTGAATATGCCATTGAGCAACATGCTTCTTTTTTAAAGGTTATACCCTTAGAACAGATCAACGATATGGAAGACCTCAACAAAAAACGAAAATGGGAGTATTGAGAGTGTAGTATTTCATTGATACCTATGTGCTACACGCATGACTTTCATAAACACCTTCGCTACCTAAACTTCTTAACCGCGAGCCTGCTAGAATGCGCCATTCCCACTATATTTGCCCTCTTAAAACCTACCTTTTATGAAGATTTCCTACAACTGGCTGCGACAGTTTCTCAATGTCAGTGAAGATCTAGAAAAACACACCTCGCTATTAACTTCATTAGGACTGGAAGTGGAAGGTGTCACGCCATTTGAAAGTGTCAAGGGTGGTTTGAAAGGAGTTGTTGTGGGTGAAGTCATAGAATGCATCAAGCACCCGAATGCAGATAAACTTAAGCTTTGTAAAGTCAACATAGGTCAAGAAATCGTGCAGATCGTTTGCGGAGCAGCTAATGTGGCCGCGGGTCAAAAAGTACCGGTAGCGACTATAGGCGCAACTTTATATGACGGCAAGGGAGAGCCTTGGACCATCAAAAAAGGTAAGATACGCGGCGAGGAAAGCCACGGAATGATCTGTGCAGAAGATGAACTAGGACTGGGAAACTCCCACGATGGTATCATGGTATTGGACGATTCTCTGGAAGTAGGCACACCTTTAGCCAACGTGTTTGAGATAGAAAGCGATCAGGTTATTGAGATAGGCCTTACTCCCAATCGTGCAGATGCCATGTCGCACATGGGTGTTGCGCGCGACTTGCGTGCAGGTATTGCCGTCCATGAAGATGCTCCAGAATATAGAACTCCATCACTGAGTTCCTTTCATGTAGATTCCCGGGCAGATCGATTTGATATTGAAGTGGTCAACCAGGATCTGGCACCACGATATTGTGGTGTCACTTTAAAAGGCATTACTATCAAACCATCACCTGAGTGGCTAAAAAATAGATTGAAAGCTATAGGAATAGCGCCCAAAAATAATGTGGTTGACGTGACTAATTACGTCATGCATGAGTTGGGACAACCACTACATGCGTTTGATGCCAGTAAAATCGCTGGTCAAAAAATCATCGTAAAAACACTAGAGTCGGGAACACCGTTTACAACATTGGATGGCGAAACACATGAATTACATGCGGAGGATCTGATGATCTGCGATGCAGAAAAACCACTTTGCATCGCCGGAGTCTACGGCGGACAGAATAGCGGCGTGACAGACGATACTGCGGCCATATTTCTAGAGAGTGCCTATTTCAATCCCGTTAGCATCCGCAAAACAGCGAAGCGTCATGGCTTCAACACAGATGCATCATTTAGGTTTGAGCGCGGCATTGATCCAAATATTACGGAGGATGCCCTAAAAAGAGCAGCCATTCTCATAAAAGAGCTGTCGGGCGGTGAGATTGCAAGTGATATTACAGATGTTTATCCGGTCAAAATTGAGGATTGTGAAGTATTCTTACCCTTTGCTAAAATTGATTCTTTAATCGGCCAGGCAATTGATCGCATCGAGATCAAGGCGATTTTGAGAACACTTGATATCAATGTCAAAAACGTTACGGAAACTGGCTTAGGATTAAGCATTCCCGCTTATAGAAATGATGTGTGCCGTCCAGTAGATGTGATAGAAGAAATACTGCGCGTTTATGGTTATGACCGCATCGAGACGTCTACAAAACTGAACGCGACCATCGCTGCCAGCACTAAATTGGACAACTACAAGCTTGAAAATATCATCGCACAGCAATTAGTAGGTCAAGGATTTAACGAGATGATGGCCAATAGTTTAACGTCCAGTAAATACCACGAGCTTACTGTACAGGTTTCTTCAAAAAATGAGGTGAAGATCCTCAATCCATTGAGTAACGATCTATCGGTCATGCGACAAAGCCTATTGTACGGCGGGCTGGAGGCTGTTGCCTACAATCTCAACCGCAAACAATCAGATTTGAAACTGTTTGAATTTGGCAACACCTATCACGAGTACCAAAAAGGGAATTACACAGAGCAAAAGCACTTGAGCATTCTCACCGTAGGCAATATGCAGGAAAGTGGATGGAATTCCGCTTTCGCGAAAGCGGACTTTTTCTACCTTAAAGGTGCTGTCATGGGAATCTTGGCTCGATTGGGCATTGAGAACGTGAGCGAAAAAACTACCAAACTGGACTTTCTGAGCGAGGGACTTGCGCTTAGCAGTGGTAGTAAACTGGTAGATATAGGATTAGTAAAGAAAAAAATCGCTAGGGAATTTGATATTGATGTGCCTGTGTACTACGCAAATTTCTACTGGAGTGAACTGATAAAAATGTTGCGCAAGGAGCACAAACCTATTGCTTCCATCGCTAAATCTCCCGTTGTCAACCGCGATCTAGCTTTATTAGTTGATTCACAAACTGCATTTAAAGACCTACAAACGATAGCTTTACAGGCAGAAAAGAATATTCTACAAGCGGTACATCTATTTGACGTTTATGAGGGTAAAGAACTCCCAGAAGGCAAAAAATCCTATGCGCTGAGTTTTGAATTACAAGACAAGGAAAAAACTCTTACTGACAATCAGATTGAAAAGGCCATGAGCAAAATCCAGTCTCAATTGGAAAAGCAGGCGGGAGCTAGTTTACGTTAGAAAAATATTACTACTTGACTGATAGGTTAAAAGCATGGCAACGACCTATCGTTTGTAGTTAGGAAATTGATCGATAGTTCTCTAACTTTAAATCAGTTAAAAGATAAGCTATGTTGAGTCGGACAAATATTGAGCACAAATTACAACAAGTGCGCAGCAAGTCACTCAAGGATACAGACATCCTTGAACAAGTCGCCGCTATTCTCGCTGAGGATGATCGCAAGGAAGATGCGATTATTGCCCGCATGAAAAGTCCACAGAAACCGACGCCTCGCAATTCTTTCTCCATCGACTTACTGGAAACAGATAAGATCTATCACGTTGATCAGATTAGAGATATTTGCATTACTTACAGGTTACGCTTTTTGGATACCAAATACTTTAAAAACGAGATTCCTCAGGAAGCCCTCAATAAAGTAAAGCAGTTAGAAAAGGAGCACGAAATTACGCTACGCGGTTTTAAAATCGTGGCACCTTCTAAGATGTTCAAGCTGGAGAATGCAGATGATCCATTACTATTTGCTCCTATAGGAAACGGGTATTTTTATTTGATCCACAAATGGGGCAATGATCTCAATTTTTTCAGAAAAGCTTGGGCATGGCCTTTTAAATGTTTGGAGAACTTGATTCTGTCTACCATACTGGTAAGTTTATTTGCGGCTTATCTTGTTCCCAATGGACTATTTACTAAGGATGCATCTGGAGTTCAATTCTTATTGATATTCTTCTTTACCTTC
>JBBSPH010000237.1:0-4481 GCA_038258985.1 Flavobacteriales bacterium | reverse complement strand
TAAGTGCACATCACTGCCCAGGTATTTTATGATCCTATCCTTCATTTGCGGCGCATAAGGAAAAGCGTTCGATGCGTGCCCGGGATGATTTCCTGTCGTGCAATGTCATAATATTCGGAGTACGCTTTCGCGAAAGCGGAAACTCCATAATCATCAAACAAATGACGAGCATCCCTCTTGCTATCAAGAATATACTGCACCCAGCTGTCCTCACGGTCAGGAAATTCAATAATCAAATGCTCGCTGAATCGAGCAAAAAACGCAGCGCTCATTGCAAAAGGCACATTTCCCGTAAGCGTGATATGATGGATAAGTGCAAGCGCAAGACTCACGTCTGGTTGAAATCTTACCACCCTATCTATAAAACTTTCTCTTTCGCGATTCTCAAATCCTACACCTGGTGAGGGTTGCATGAGATCAATAACCATCGGGATTAATCTAGAATTACCTGAATTATCAATTTCTGCGGTATAGCACTGGTTGATGGCTGCCTGATCGATGTCGCTGACAATAATTTGACCAACTTCGGTGGGAAGTATTTTGGCAAATGTCCCGTCATTTCCTCCTAGATCGATAGCCGTTTTAGCATGTAAGCCTGCCGTCCAAGAATTGACTATTTCCTGCTTGAAGGCAAATGCTGCTGCGTCATAATTTGTCTGGTCGTAATACGCAGTCCACTCGGTAGTTTCATTGAGCTTCATTCCAGCGATATGGGATTCCAAAACGTTCAAGATTTTCAACAGAGATTCTTTGAAAACTTCAGGTACCGTATTTTGCTTGCTTGCTGAGGATGGATGCAGAAATTGTTCCTTCGCCATCAAATGAATATTCGGATAAATGACCGGATGGAATCTGGACTTCCAACCCAATAGTCGGGAGGTTTCTTTTAGATCTTTACCGTTAATTTCACTGGAAAGTGTCTTTAGATGTTGGGCTCCATACTTTTGCGAAAGCAATAAAATACTGAAGAAGTGCTGCTCAAACTGATGTAAAGCACGCCATGGCTCATTTTCCGCATACCGCTCAATACTCAATGTATCTATAAGTATGGCTTTGCCTTTATGAAATGTTACATTGAATGCGCTGGCGTCCTTCAAAGAAAATCCCTTGTCCAGCAAATACATTTGCAAACGCAACGTGAGCTGCGCGGCATGCTTGTACTGTGTGAATGACCACTCATATGGATAGGTGATGAATGGAATTTGCTCTGGATGCAGAATGATTTTTGAGGTATCACGACTGATCTCTTGATGAGGTACTAGCCACCCTTTTTCAAAAAGGGAGGTGTAAATACCAGCCGCTTTGGCCGCATCGTAGTCGTCAAAAAAAACGGGATTGATCTGGCGTTTAAGTAGATTGTCTTCTAAAAAAACAAAACCGGAGGGATCTCTATAGGATGCTGAATGTCGTGACATTAACGATCTTTTTGATCGTTTTTATACGCTTTATCAAAGGTATCTTCATCTTCCTTTTTCTTGATACCTAACCAGCTTTTGATATACATCATACAGGTTTTGTAGAATAGCACGAAGCCTGCAAAAGCCGCGATGGCTGCCTGGGCAATCATTGCGCCCAACCCTGGATCAAAATAAAGAGTAAAATTCATGACTGCAATTTAAGTATAAAACTAGCGCAAATAAAAAACTGCCTTTCGATTAAAAAGGCAGTTTAAAATCATCTGATTTCAGTATTGACTAGACTGGATTTAAAATCAAGTCGATGCGTTCTGATAAATCCCGTAGGTGGATTCTGGACAAACGATCGCCAGTGGCATTTGCAGCTCTATTGGTATCGCGCATCAAGGTTTCCAATTCTGCTCGAACTATTGGTCTAATATCACTTTGGGCAATATCAATACTAGAACCACCAAAACGGCGTAACAAAGCACCACCCGTCTGCTCATTCTTCATAATAAATTCAAGACGTTCAACATATGCACGCTGTAAATTTCTACGGTAACGATCGATGCTCTGGCCACGTGGCAATTCACTAAAGATACCTTTACGCAAATCTGTCATCATTTCTAGAAGCCCATATGCCTCGCGACCATTTACCTCTTCATTTTCCATCAATCTTGCCATACGTCCAAAATCCAACACGTCATTCAACGCCCGTACTTGCGTACCGCGGATTCTCTCAATACCGCCATCACTTTCGATTTTATTGAAGATTTCTTGATCAATCAACCACTCTGGTGTGCTGAACAATTCCTTTTGCAAAAAAGCCATAGCTCGTTCTTGTTTGTCACGAGGTGCGTGTTCGTAAACGGCTCCTTCCTGACCATAGGCCTTGTAGGTTTCTCTAACGCCACCTAGGTTGGCAGCTACATGACCCATATAGCGATTGTATTGGCCTAACACTTGACCATACATGGTTTCTAGGTCGTCGTAATTTTCACCTGTTTTACCGGTCCACTCGCTCAATTTCGGTACGATGCGCTTAAGATTCATAATTCCGTAGGTGCTGGCATTCATGCTGTCATCACCTAGATCTTCGGTTTGGCTGGTGTAGTCGATAACTCCAAATTGCTGACGACCGAATCTGTATAATGGGTCTCCTGCTTTTTCAAGGATCCATTCATCAAGGATTTCTTTTTCTTGCTCAGCAGTTTTACCGGGAATAGGTTTGTAACCCCACGCGATGGAATATTTGTCGTATGGCCCAATGTTGGGCATCAAGGCTACATCACCATCTTCTGGCTGCGCTACATAGTTGAAACGTGCATAATCCATGATGCTTGGTGCTGTTGAATATTTAGAAGTAAACTCTGCGCTGCGCAAATCTTCTACCGAGTAGGCAACAGAGCTACCCATGTTGTGTGGCAAACCAAGCGTATGACCTACCTCGTGAGAGCTTACAAAACGAATCAATCGTCCCATAGTTTCTGTGTCAAATTTGGTCATTTGTGCCTTGTCATTGATGGCAGCGGTCTGCACAAAGAACCAGTTGCGCAACAAAGTCATTACGTTATGGTACCAGTTAATATCAGATTCCAATATCTCTCCGGATCGTGGATCAGAAACGTGTGGTCCATTTGCATTAGGAATAGGAGAGGCGAGGTAGCGCACGACAGAATAACGAACGTCTTCTGGACTCCAGTCTGGATCTTCTTCCTTAGTAGGCGCGTCCTTAGCAATAATCGCGTTTTTGAAACCTGCAGCTTCAAATGCAACTTGCCAGTCGTTGATACCTTCCTTGATAAATTTCCTCCATTGTTGTGGAGTGGCTGGGTCGATATAGTAAACTATCTGTTTTTTGGGCTCTACTAGCTCACCTCGTTCGAAGGCAGCCATATCTTCATCTTTTACTTCTAGTCTCCAGCGGTCTAGGTAACGCACCGTTTTAGTCTCTTGGGCGTCAAGACCATAGTCTTGCTGCCCTCTAGCAAACCATCCAACACGCTGGTCAAAATAGCGGCGTTTCATAGGCTCCTTAGGAAGAAGGATCATGGAGTTGCTCATTTCCAAAGAAATGGATTGTACATCATCATTTGACGGTGGGTCGGTAGCTAGATAGGTTTTTACGTGACGGCTCTCGATATTTTCTGGGAAAGACTTGAGCGTATCTATGTATGATCTATCCTCGTCCAGTCGAGAAATTTTATAATCGCTGCGCTGCGATTGTGGGAATCCGATTGACTTAACATCTTCCGTGAAGAATTTAGTCACGTCAATGACGGCGTTGTTATTTATACTATCCTTTTTAATCGCTTGGATAGGGAAGGAATAGAGGATAGGTTCAAAATTTGAATTTTCTACCGCAATACTTACTGGTAGGGAGTCTGCCGCGACGATGGAGTGGGAAACCACTCTCAAAAGAACATTGTCGTTCTTGCGTTGCCATCTCAAGGTTTGTGTATTTGCCTTTCCACCACCAAATCCAATTCCAGTGGCCGTTTTCGCAATACGAGTAACCATCAACATTTCTCTGTTAAAGAGACTATCAGGTATTTCGTAAAAATATTTGTCTTCTACTTTGTGAACGGTAAAAAGTCCTGGATCACTTTTCGCGTCTTTAGTGATCACCTTAGCATAAGGTTTAATGCCACCTTTTTTATCAGATTTTTCTGTAGCGCTGGCATCTCCACCGCCTTTGGTTGCTCCTTTTTTAGGTCCACACGCAGCGATCATCGTTGCGGTAACCAGAAGAAGCATCATTGATTTGAATGATTTCATTTAGTTTGAGAATTTGAATGGCTTTAAAGATATTGAGATAAGCTTAAAATTATCTTAACTAGGTGTTAATGAAATTGTGATTTGTTCGCTTTCGAGAAAGCGGAAACTCTATACCACCACTAGGGTAAAGGTAAATCGTGTAAACACAAAAAGCCACCTAAAGAGGTGGCTTTTCAATTCTTAACACGTCGGGATTTACATCATCCCGCCCATGCCTCCTGGCATGCCGCCGCCCATTGCGCCGCCGCCGTTATCTTCTTTAATCTCAATCAATGCACATTCTGTAGTCAAGATCATTCCTGCAAC
>JBBSPH010000236.1:0-4490 GCA_038258985.1 Flavobacteriales bacterium | reverse complement strand
TTTCGCGAAAGCGTAACTCGTCTCAGCATTGGGACCTATCACAATGGTCGCTCCAGTTTTTTGCGCCAGATCTACGTGTCCCGAAACAAAGTCTGCGTGGAAATGGGTCAGAAAAATATGCGTTATGGTGGCGTTATCTTCATTTGCCCGATCAACGTACTGTTGCACCTCTCGCAATGGGTCGATAACCGCGGCCTCGCCTCCGGAGGAAATATAGTATGTACCCTGAGCCAGGCATGTGGTATAATACTGCTCTAGTATCATGGCAAGATTTTATACAAAAATAGGGATTTAAGCCCAGTGTCACCGTAGACAACCACTAATCCCTTTTTATTTTTTAATGGAACACCCGATGGCAGCGGTGGTTTTGGGATCAACTTCTTTACCGCTAAGTAGTGCATTGACGGCGTCTTTCAAAAAGTGGGTTTTGACGGCTGCTACATCCTGATAATTATCATCAATCGCACCTATATACCTCACGATATTGCCTTTTGGTTGCTTCTCCAGTAAAAAAACGTGCGGAGTTTTCGTAGCACCATATTGCGGAAATATGTCTTGATTCGCATCAAATAAGTAAGGAAAGGTAAAGCCCTTAGATTTTGCGCGTTCCTTCATCATTTCAAAGCTATCCTCTGGATATATTTCCGGATTGTTAGGATTTATGGCAATTACAGGAAAACCCTTCTTTTTGAATTGTTTGTCCAATGCGATAATCCTATCCTCATAAGCCTTGCTATAAGGGCAGTGGTTACAGGTAAAAATAACCATGAAACCTTTTGCGTTTGGGTAATCTGCAAGGGAAACCATTGTCCCGTCTATATTTTTCAACTTGAAATCTGTCGCTATATCACCTATCTGGTACCCTAGCTTTGTATCTTCCTCCATCCCCTCAATTTCTAGTTTTTCAGTATCTTGAAAATTAGGTTCCAATGGTGACGAACTATCCAATTGTGGATTCAAGGCATAGGTTTTTGAATCTGATGGATTTTCAAGCACACCATACACGATAGCAGTTGCAAGAGCAATAACGCATACTACGGTAAGTATTTTGAGGGTTTTCATAGAAATTTTGCTATTTCATCCTTTAACTCTTGAGCAGTGAGGGATGTATTATAAAACATTCTTTTGGATCCTTTTTGTATCAAGGTTGCTGGAATTGCACCATCCCAATGTGGATCAACCATCGGTATCCATTCTGCTGCATAGGGATCATCCAGTAGTTTGACTGTGGCAGTAATGTTATTTTCTTTCAAGAATGGATTTACCATCGCATCAACGTTTTTGGCCTCGTCCAGCGAGATCAAAATTACTTCGATGTTATCTTCTTGATCTGCTTCTACAAATGCAGGAAGTTCCTCTACACAAGGTGCACACCATGTTGCCCAAAAATTGATTACCTGAACATTTTCTGTAGAAGGTGTTTCCAATAATTGAACAAGATAATCGCGCTGGACAATTTCAGTTTTACTAATACTCTGGTTAGAGCAAGAAGCGAGGAAGATTACAAATAAAGCCGAGTAAAATAAGCGCATATGGGAAATATACGTAGTTAACCGACCCAAATATTTCTTATTAACTAACCTTAGCTAAAAGAAAACTTACTTTAAGTAAATTTAATACGTAAAAGACTACAATTCATCGATTATATCTTTCTTTCATGCGCTCCACTATTTGAAACGCTGCTGGGCAGATAGCAGTATTTGCGATGGTTATCGAGGCAATCTGCTGGATTTTTCTGCGATCAGTGTGTGGATACTCGCTGCAAGCTTTGGGTCGTACCTCATAGATACTGCAATAATTATCCTCTCCTAAGAAAGAGCAAGGTGTGGTCTGCAAGACGTAATCCCTATCCTCATCGACACGCAGATAGGTATCAATGAAGGAACTGGGTTTCATTTTAAAATATTTTGAAATCCGGTTGATGTCTGTTTGCGTAAATAATGGACCAGTGGTCTTGCAGCAGTTGGCACAAGTGAGACAGTCAATCGTTTCAAACGCTTCGTGGTGCAATTCAAGAGTGACTTGATCTAGATCTTTTGGTGGCTTTCTTTTCAATTTTTTGAAAAAGGCGACGTTCTCTTTTTTGCGTTGTGCAGCTAGGGAAGGCAATGCGGATAGCGGTATCATGTTTGCAAGATCGTTTATATCTTTAGAAAAAGGGATTGATCTTAAGTGATTTCAACTATTCTAAGAGAAGGTTTTGAGTTGAGGTAAAAAAATAATTATGAGAAAATACGGATTTTGGTTGGCAATAGCTTTTGTGATTGCAGGGTGTTCAAGTGATGACAATAGTGATGTCATGGATGGGCCAGGAAATAATGGTGATGCAAACTTAAGGGTCACAGGGGATAGTGCGGAAGAATTGCTACGTGCCAGCAACTTCACTGAATTAGAGGTACAACTTATTTATGTCAATGGCGCGCAACCACAGGCTGCGACCATCAATAACCTAAGAAGCTATTTGGAGCAACGTCTCAACAAACCCGGAGGAATCAATTTTACCCAGCTTAATGTGACCAACGACGCGGGTGACGAGTATACGATTGAAGAGGTTAGTGATCTTGAGATGAGAGTGCGTACCAATTATACTCGTGGAAATACGTTAGCGGTCAGTATAATTGTTGTCAACAAACCTAATGAGAGAGACGAGGGAACATCTGTAGTGCTAGGTACAGCTTACAGAAATACCTCGCTGGTTATTTATCAAAATACGTTGGAGCGATTTAGCGGCAGGGTTGGGCAACCATCTAGAGTCACGCTAGAATCTACCGTTTATCAACATGAATTTGGACACTTAATGGGATTGGTCAACATTGGAACACCTCTACAAAGCCAGCACGAGGACGCAGAAAATGAAAGTCATTGCAATGTTGCCGGTTGTCTTATGTTTTTCGAAATCAATGGTGGGAATGTGCTTGATATGATGAATATGTCAAGTATACCTCAATTGGATGCGCAATGCCTAGCTGACTTGCAGGCGAATGGTGGAAAATAGGTGACTAAAATTCTTGGATAACCCGCTCAAAAAGTTGTTCTCCGACGCAGTTTTCTAATGGACCACAAATAGGAATGAGACTTAGGATTTGACCATCTCCCATAAGAGTGAAGGTATAGGATGGATTTCCTGTGGTAACCTCAACTAATTCAATGATTGGGACAAAGGATTCATTCGGCGATATTCGGTAAGAGACGATGTTTAAATCAAGAATATCACCAGTCGTCCCAAAATCGCCTTGTTCAATAGCGCGGTAACCTAACACTTCACCTGTGGAAACATCAACACCGGTAACCGTAAAAAAATAGGTTCCATCTGATTGAAAATTGTAGAAAGACCTGATTTCTAAATTATTGTCTACTGTAATTTTTAACCATGTGCTGACAAGGTCATCATTCACGTTTACGTCGTTATCACTGGAACAACTCATTAGGAGCAGTGCTGTCAAAAAGAAAAAGAGATTTTTCATCGGGTGGTTTATAAAACAGATGCAAACAATTCCAAATGGTTGCGTTTGCCCAGATCTATTTTCAGCTAAATTCAACGTTTGAATTTAGGCTAAATACAAGTTTAAGCTCTAACTCTCCAAGTGTATTAGCGCAAAAATGGCATAATTTACCATATCCTGATAGTTGGCCTCCAATCCTTCAGACACTAGTGTTTTACCCGCATTGTCCTCGATCTGTTTGACGCGTAAAAGTTTTTGCAGGATCAAATCAGTTAGGGAGCTTACACGCATGTCGCGCCACGCCTCGCCGTAATCATGGTTCTTGTCCATCATCAATTGTTTGGTCAGCGCAATTTGTTGGTCATAAAGTACCGTTGCCTCCTGGGTATTTAGGTCTGGTTGTTCAACCACACCCAATTCTAGCTGGATAAGTGCCATGAGGGAATAGTTGATTATCCCAATAAATTCACTTTCCTGTCCTTCATCGACTTTCGATTCGGCTAGGGTTTGTAAACCGCGTATGCGTTGTGCCTTGATAAAGATTTGATCGGTAAGTGATGGAAGGCGTAGGATACGCCACGCGCTGCCATAGTCTGCCATTTTGTTGGTGAAGAGGTTTCGACAAGTCTGTATAACGTCATCGTACTGCTGGCTGGTATTGGGCATGGAAACAGGGTATTTTGGCGTAAATTTCGGGTACAAATTACAACAACTCTATCTTATGTCCACGATAAATTGCGCTGGAAAATTGATCGATCTATCCCATCCCAAAGTCATGGGCATCCTCAACATCACGCCAGATTCCTTTTACGATGGAGGAAAGCTCAAGACAGATCGCGATGTATGTTCACAGGTCGACAAAATGCTTGCCGATGGCGCGACATTCATTGACGTGGGTGGTTATAGCAGCCGTCCGGACGGCACGGACATTTCGGCGGATGAAGAGAAGAAACGTGTTATTTCCATTATTGACCTGCTCAAAAATTATTTTAATGGTATTGTTTTGAGCTGTGATAGCTTTCGCGAAAGCGTAATCGCCATAGCAAT
>JBBSPH010000235.1:0-4526 GCA_038258985.1 Flavobacteriales bacterium | reverse complement strand
CGATTTCCTGCTGCGGGAAATGGAATCGCTTGACATGACTACACAATTTATACATAAGGCAGGATTGGTTCCCACAAGCGCCATACTGGTCTCCAAAACTGCCGACACTCCTGATTTTATAGCTTATAGAGAAGCAGATTCCATGATTCTAATGGATCAGATTCCCGATGATGTCATAAAAACAGCCGCAGTCTTCCACACCACCTGTTTTGCCTTGAGCAGAAATCCCGCACGGGAAACGATTCTTGAAAAAGCAAAAACAGCTGCAGCATCCGGTTGTTTATTGAGTATTGACCTGAATTATTCCCAGAAAATATGGCCTGACAGGAAGGAAGCCATTGAAGTGATCCAACACTATTGTTCGCACCAGCCTATCGTGAAGATCAGTCTCGACGATACGGAACGCCTTTACGGAAGGGACTTTACAGAAGAAGAACTGTTCCAAAAGCTTCATACATATGGTGCAGAATTGATCTGTCTAACCCGCGGCGGCGATGGTGTGCGCGTTTCTCAAAAGGGCAAAGCTATTATTGACATGCCCGCGATACCACTTAAATCTGTTGTGGATGCCACAGGCGCAGGCGATGCGTTCTGGGCCGGCTTTTTGTGCGCCAGATTGCAGGATAAAACCGTGGAGCAATGTGTGGAGTTTGCCTTGAAGATCGCCTCGGTTAAGCTGGCAAACATTGGTGGTTTACCGGAAGGGTTGGTTTTGAAACCTTAAAAAAAATCATGCACCCGCTAAAACAACTACAAACTCGCCCTTGGGTTTCTTCTCGGCAAAATAGGCGATGGCATCTGCAACGGTGCCACGGTAATGCTCCTCAAATAGTTTGGTGATTTCTCTAGAGATAGAAATCTGGCGGTCTGCGCCATAGTGAATGGTAAAATCTTCCAGTGTTTTAAGCAGTTTGTGCGGTGATTCGTAGAAGATGATCGTTCTCGTTTCTTCGGCGAGTTCCTTGAGTCTGGTCTGGCGGCCTTTTTTTACCGGCAGGAATCCCTCAAAAACAAATTTGTCACTGGGCAAACCGGAACACACCAATGCGGGAACAAAGGCAGTGGCACCGGGCAGGGATTCTATCGCTACACCTGCGGCGATCAGCTTTCGCGCAAGCAAAAACCCGGGATCACTTATTCCAGGCATACCGGCATCTGTGATGATGGCCATGGTTTCACCGCCCTGGATTTTTGAGACAATTTGATCAGAGATCTTGTGCTCGTTGTGCATGTGGTAGGACAGCATCTGGGTTTTGATACCGTAATGATTGAGTAATTTTCCGCTGGTTCGAGTATCCTCAGCAAGGATCAGGTCGACGCTGTTCAATATCTCGACGGCGCGGTAGGTCATGTCTGCCAGATTACCGATGGGCGTTGGGACGAGATAGAGTTTCATGGGAATCGTTTGCCACAAAGGTAACGGAATACGTTATTTTTAGGAAACGGCACAATCGTTGAAAACCTATTAAAAATCCAGCACATGAAATTTTTGACCCTTTTTGCTTTCGCGATGATTACTTCCAGCTGTTGCTCGCAAAAAATCGAAACTACTCTAGGCCCATTTACTGGTGAACAACAACCCTATGCGCAATCATGGACCGGCGGCATTCCTGGATCTGGCAGCGGCATTAATTTGTTTTTTCCTCTTGATCGTTCTGATAACGAGTACATAGAGGCAGTTTATTATCAGGGTCAAATAGCAACAGATATTGAAATATTTCAAGAACCAGAATCTGGCATTGTTGCTCGCATAGGGTCTGACTTTAATTCAAATCCCGATATTTTGATGAACCTGGATCCCAGCAAGGAATATGGTAACCAGGTTCCGGAAAAAAAAGAGGCTTTTCCGTTTGACCTGGCAGATGATGAGGCCGTCTTAAAATATGTCGTAGAGGGTAAGGTTACCTATATAAAAGTGGTAGGCATCGCTAAAAGATCGCAGATGGAATTGCCGTCAAGGCCGCAGTAGCTCCAGACGGCCGTCATTACCTAGGCGTCTTTTGAGTTCTGGAAAACGCTGGCTTAATTGTACCTTTGGCGCTCAATACCAACTGTCCTTGAGTTCCATACAACGTCTTTTTAAACACACTTTTGTTTACGGTCTGGCAACGGTTTTGCCTAGGTTATTGACGGTATTGCTCACGCTTCTACTTACGGAATACCTGCCCAGTAAGACAGCTTTTGGCGCCGTATCCATCATCTTTTCTTGGATAATTCTAGCAAACGTGTTTTTGACGTATGGTATGGAAACGTCCTTTTTTCGCTTTCGCGAAACTAGTGCTGAGCGGAGTCGAAGCAGCGGAAACGAGAACAAGGTCATCAGCACGGGATTAATTTCTCTTCTTGTCACCACTGCGGTATTTGTCACAGTTGCTTTTTTAGGATTGAATCAGATAGCTAGCTGGTCGGGCAAGTCGGCAGATTATTGGAAATGGGTGATTGGGATTCTCGCTTTTGACACGTTGATGGTTATTCCGTTTGCATACATGCGTGCTCGTGGGCAAGCGATGAAGTATGCCGTCATCAAGATGGCAAATGTGATCATTTCGGTAGGAATGACGGCTGTTTTCTTGATTTGGCTACCAGACCTTCCCGCGTTGGCACAGTTTCTTCCTGCAGATAAGGTAGAGCTGTATTTTATAGCATTAATGGCGGCAAGTGGATTTACATTATTGGTAGTCAGTAAAATCTACTTTAGAAAATGGGATTTTGACATTGTTCTTTGGAAAAAAATGCTGGGTTACGGCTTTCCGATTTTAATCGCTGGAATTGCCTTTGCGATCAATGAGACTTTTGACAAAATATTGTTGGAATGGCTACTGCCACAAGATACCGCAACCGCAGAAGTTGGTGTTTATACGGCATGTTATCGGGTAGCCGTTGGGATGACTCTTTTTGCAACCGCTTTCAAACTAGGTATCGAGCCATTTTTCTTTAGTGAGTCGAAGAGCGAAAACGCCACAGCAACCTATGCCATGATTACCAAAATGTTTGTGGTACTGGGTTCTATTGCTTTGATCTCTTATACGGTGTTTATTGACGTGATCAAACGAGCGATTATTGCCGAAGAATATTGGGAAGCGCTAGATATTGTACCAATAGTGCTCGTAGCTTATTTGTTTTTTGGTATCTACCAAACCCTTTCGGTGTGGTATAAGGTAACAGATCGAACCAGTTATGGCGCGTGGATATCTATTTTGGGTGCAGCTATTACTATTGGGCTCAACATATTATTCATTCCAAAAATAGGGTACATGGCAAGTGCACTAACGACCTGCGCGGCTTATGGATTGATGATGGTGGTGTCCTATATATTGGGACAGAAAAAATACCATATACCGTATGACGTAAAGAATATGCTGCTGTATTTAGGAATTTCCATCAGCGCAACAGCTATTTTCTTTTATGGAATCCGGGATTACTTCGGCCCAAATACCTGGCAGATGTACTTAAGTGGAGTTCTACTTTCCCTAATCGTCGCGGGATTTATTTTGAGCCGAGAAAAAAAATTCATTAAAAGTCTATTGAAAAGATGACCGTAAAAATTATTAATAAATCAGTTCATCCACTGCCTGCCTATGAAACGGTTGCCAGTGCAGGAATGGACATTAGAGCCTCAATTACAGAATCCATTATCTTAAAACCTCTTGAACGAGCGATTGTAAAAACAGGGTTATTCATTGAATTACCGGTGGGAATTGAAGCCCAGGTAAGACCACGCAGCGGCCTTGCCGCCAAAAAAGGAATTACTGTCCTTAATGCACCAGGTACCATCGATGCAGATTATCGCGGCGAGATAGGCGTGATTCTGGTGAATTTATCCAATGAAGACTTTGTTGTAGAAAACGGCGAGCGCATTGCGCAACTCGTTATCGCAAAACACGAGCAGCCCAGTTGGGAAGAAGTGAACGTTTTAAGTGAGACAGATCGCGGCGCTGGTGGCTTTGGGAGCACGGGAGTGAAGTAAGTATTTCCGCGCAGGCGGAAATCTTTTTGTGTAAAAGCAAAACTCTGGGTTGCTTGATCCGCTTATTTTACAGCTCTAAATTCAGTGCTTAATTGACACGTTATAATTATCTTTTCAATGTAAATCACCACACGATGGAATCTAATATAATCAAAAAGATTGCGATCACTTTAGAATTCGACAAAGAACTCCTAGACCGCGCAAAAGAAAAAGCGAACGGTCGCAACCTGAATGACTACATAGAAATTCTAATACGCAAGGATATCTGGCACACTCCAAATGCAGAAACTATGGCAGCAATTGAAGAAGCCCATAGCGGTGTTGAGCTGGAAAGTATCACAGTTATTGACAAATTTTTAGAATCTTTGTAATTAGGTGACATCAGAACAAATCAACATTTTCTGTTTAACAAATCTCTAAGAAGTAAAATTTTTACCTTCGCATTTTACAAAATCTGACAGAATTGGTTCCTTTATAGTATTGGAACCAACCACACAAAGATTTTCGCCTGCGCGGAAATAATCGAATACCTATGAAAATAATCGTCCCAATGGCCGGT
>JBBSPH010000234.1:0-4552 GCA_038258985.1 Flavobacteriales bacterium | reverse complement strand
CCTGCTGATAAATCTCTTGACGGACTGATAAAGCTTAAAGAAATTTGGTTAGGAGACTCTTACACCAAGACTGAAATCGAAGGTCTGTTGACTGACAATGGCGCAGAGAATATTTGGATAAGGGGAAAAAACCTAAAAGGGTCGGGAAAACTTGATAACCCTTTTGAGATGGATTAAAAAAGCACGAATGCCAAACAAAGAACTGAGGCAATAAACAACTCTTTTCTTCCTTGATTTGAGACACTAATATCTTAGAGGCAAGATTTCGACAAATCGATTTCTAGAGCTTTCTTTACATTATTTGCACCTTACTATCTAGTCATAACTGAGGCGTAATGCTCGTCGTACGGCCTGCCTGATTTTCTTATCGCACGAGATTATTCGATCAGTTAATTTACGTTGAGTCATTCCACAACTCAACTTGAATTGCCATATGTGTTCTAAGTTTATTGCTATATCCTTGACCGATTGCTATTCTAAAACTCTTTTTTGCAATTGGGCAGTTCGCTCCCGCCCTACACGACTGCTTTAAAAAGAAAACAACCACACTCCCTACCATCAAAACGAATTAAATAGTTCAATAACTATAAAAATAGTTTGTAAACTAGAATTATAGTTATATGTTTGTCACCGCGTTAGGGGTTGAGGCAAGGTACCGTGTACCGCCGAAAGCCCGCCCAGCCACTATAGGCTGGGAACGCCCAAATGAAACAGCTATGGAAAAACTAACGCAGAAAGAAGAGGAAGTCATGCAGGTCCTGTGGGATCTGGAAAAGGCTTTTGTTAAGGAAATTGTCCCGCAGCTGGACGGGTCTAACCATTACAACACCATATCAACCGTCGTGCGCAAGCTGGAAGAAAAGGGTTACGTCGCCTACACCGCCTATGGAAAGACGCACCAGTATTACCCTATCATCGACAAGACTAGTTACCGCAACAAGTTTGTCAACAATGCCATGACCAGTTATTTCAATAATTCCTACAAAAACATGGTTTCGTTTTTTGCTCGGGAAGAAAAGATTAGCGCGGCAGACCTCCGCGAGATCCTGCACATGATTGAATCTAAAGAAGACTAGCCATGGAAGAACTATTCACCTACCTCCTTAAAAGCGCAGGCGTCCTGTCCATCTTTGTACTCGTCTACCATTTCCTATTGCGCCGCCTAACATTTTTCCAGGCAAATCGGTGGTTTTTACTTTTCGGCATGCTCGCCAGCGTCCTGTTGCCCAGCATTCAAATCGTTGAAATCGTTTACGTACAACCACCACAAGAACAACTATCCACGGCAGATTTGCTCATGCTTCTCCAACAACAAGAAAGCACAACACCAGTCATCAAGTGGAGTCAGCTATTGGGTATCGCCTATGCAGCGGTCAGCCTTTTTCTGCTGGGTAAAATCGTACTGGAGCTACTCTCTTTGCGCAAATTGATGCGCTCTGGAAAATGTAGGAACCAGGATGGTTTTGTACGAATCTCGCTTTCGCGAAAGGTGACTCCCTTCAGCTTTTTTAATAGGATATGCTTTTATGGACCCGAGGAGAATACCGCTGCAAGCCTTTTGATCCTCAAACATGAGCAAGTCCATGCCCGCGAGTGGCATAGCCTCGATCTTATTCTCACGCATATATACTGCGCCCTATTCTGGGCAAACCCGCTATCCTGGTGGCTCAAACGCCAAGTAGGTGAAAACCTGGAGTTTATTGCAGATGCAACGGCCAAGGTTGAGAATACCAGCGGCATTAGTTATGAACGCACCCTACTCTCTAGCGCCGCCAGTCACATGCAGCCGACACTAGCCAATAATTTTTTCACACCATTCATCAAAAAAAGAATACTTATGTTACAGAAAGAAACCTCCAAAAAATGGAACGCCTACAAGTACGCGCTCATCCTTCCCGTGATTGTACTATTTATGTATAGTTTCAATACGGTCACCCATACCAGGTATATTGATATTGAAAATGCATCGCTAGGGAAGGAAGCTGGCAATTCTACAATTGACCATTTCTCCACCATAGTTGACGGTGAGGAAATGATCCAGATTAAAATCAAAGCGACAGATACGCAAGCAGATTTTGACAAACACATCGCCTACCTTAAAGAGAAATACAATGTTGATCTCACGATCGATAACGTCAAGTACACCAACGGTAAAATAGTACGCATCAATATCGCTCTTGATGATAACAAAGGCTACAAAGGCTCCCAAAATTACAGCGATTCCAACGGTATATCCAGCATTTGTATCACCGGGAACATCACAGAAAATTCCAGAAGTTGGAATATGGGCGCTTGTGATGCCACGGGAAATAAGCAATTTGTTTTTCAAAGCAATGCCAGCGACCTCGATCAAATGGAAGCCTTAAAAGACCTAGATTCTGTTTATAACGTTTTGGGAAGGTTCAAGATCATGAATACCGATTCCCTGATGGATCTGTACAAGTCCGATTTTGCTAAAGCGCAAAAAGAAATGCAATCCATGGATAGCGATGCATTGCGCAACCAATTGAAACAGGCTCAAGCCCAGATTAGAAAGTTGAACATCGACTCCATCATGCGCTCTGTAGAAATCGCAAGAAAAAGTATGCAACAAAAGATGGTTATACGGCGTAGTGATTCGTCCGTATTGGGAAGTTTCACGATAAATGGAAAGAGCAGAGGGATTTTTCTCGCAGATAAAGACTCCTTGATGCCAGATATATGGGCGTACCAAAATCGGATATCCGTTCCAGATTATTACAGAACGAATCCGCCATTGTATGTATTAAACGGGACGCCTATTGACGAGGCCGAAATGGATGAAATCAATTCGAGAAACATAGAATCAATATCTGTTCTAAAGGATGCAAATGCCACAGCCCTTTATGGCGATAAGGGTAAGAATGGAGTAGTCCTAATTACCACCAAGGTAAATGGAAATCAACCTAAGCCATTAATCATCATCGACGGGAAGGAAAAAGGAGGTATGGATATGGATGATATTGATCCTAATTCGGTTAAGTCCATCAATGTTTTGAAAGATAAGCCAGCAATGGAGAAGTATGGCAAAAAGGGTGAAAATGGCGTTTTGGAGATTGAATTAAAAAAGAAAGGTGACCCAGCGGCCAAAATGGAAAAAACGGGATATTTGTATGGTAACAACCAGACGTTCTATTATATCAATCTTGAGGATGGAAATAATTCAAAAATATACAACCGCTGGGGAGTTGAAGTGTTTAATTTACCACTACATATTACCGATGGCATTAGTGGTAAAGCACCCTTCAATGGACAGACTGTCAATTACAAGGTCACTGGTCAAAACTTGACCGTAACTGATAAGGATGGGAAAGTCGTTGACTTATCGATGAAGAAACCCAAAAAGTAGTAATTTTTATATCTAACGTTAAATAACGTCGGATCATTTAAAACAGGTTTGTACCCAAGTGGTGCAGACCTGTTTTTCATTTTATTTGCATTCTTCCTTACCAAGTTTGATTATTTTTAGAACATGAAAAAATCAATCTTTCGGGCGCTATCTCAACTTAACAAAAAAGTATTGCCCAGTTACAGCAAGGATGCCGATTTCAATCTTGCCAAAGCCACCAAGCTTCAAATGGCTATCATAGGTTACAAGACCTGGGTCACTAAGAACGCGCTGGATTGATGTTTGCCAGCATCACTGATCAATGCAGCCGGGAGATTATCATTGAAAGTAAACCACAACGCATTGTCTCTGTAGTACCATCCCAAACTGAACTGCTTTACAATCTAGGTCTGGAAGATCAACTAGTTGGAATCACTCGGTTTTGCGTTCATCCAGCGCAAGCTTTGACAGAGAAACTGGTAGTAGGCGGGACTAAAAAGATCGTCAACAGCCGCCTTGAAAAACTACAACCCGACCTCATCATTTGCAATAAAGAGGAAAACACAGCCGCGATGGTGGAGTTTTGTGAATCGCTAGCTCCTACCTATGTATCAGATATCAGCTGTTTGGAAGATGCATTGAAAATGATACGAGACATTGGTACCTTAACTGGTACGTCGGAAGCGGCAACTTCACTTGTTGCAAAGATTGACCTTCAATTCAATAAACTACAACTGCCAACGACTACAACCAGAGCCTTGTATTTGATCTGGAAAAATCCTTTTATGAGCATCGGCCACGATACATTCATTCATGACATGATGCAGAAAGCAGGATTTGCAAATGTGCTGGATTCCCAGACGCGCTATCCAGAATTAACGATTGATCAGATTTTAGAACTGAATCCAGCGGTCGTTCTATTCTCGTCAGAACCCTACAATTTCAAGGCTGCAGACATGGAGGTATTGAAATCTGCTTTCGCGAAAGCGAACAAAACACCACCCAATTGCATACTTGTAGATGGCGAACTTTTCTCCTGGTACGGCAGCAGATTACTGAAATCCTGTACCTATTTCCAACAGTTACAAGCAAGCATACTGCAGCCAAAACAAGCGTGATTTATTCGGGAAATCGTACCTTCGCAGCTTCTAAAATTGACTAACCCAAAATTAAATTATAGATTATGAGTAATGGAAAAATTGCAGG
>JBBSPH010000233.1:0-4556 GCA_038258985.1 Flavobacteriales bacterium | reverse complement strand
TGGGCACCAGTAGCAGGCTATCTCATGACTCAATTATATCCTGGCAAGACTGGTAAAACATCTGGAGTGCTTACAATGATTGAGGAATTGATTCCTGGTCTCGATATTATTCCCACGTTTACCCTTACTTGGATTTATACTTATGTTATCAAAAAGCAAGACACACTAAGTTCAGAGTCTAACACCATTGATGTCTAGGTGAACTCAATTAGATAGCTAGGTCAGCATGTTTTGTAAGTAATTTTCTGATTTTTGGGTCAATAATGATCTGACAATAGCCTTGTTCCCTGTTATTGTTGTAATAGTTATCATGATAAACTTCCGCAGGATAGAATTCTGTGGCGGGAGCAATTTCAGTCACGATGGGATCCGTGAATTCGCCAACATTTTCCAATTCTTCCACATAGCTTCTCGCCATTTTTTCCTGGTCATCATTTAGGTAAAGGATAGCGCTGCGGTAATGCGTGCCTACATCGTGACCTTGACGATTTAGTGTAGTAGGATCATGGGTTGCCATGAAGACCCGCAATAGGTTTTTGTAGCTTACAACGTCTTCGTCATAGGTGATTTTGATAGCTTCTGCGTGACCAGTTCTTCCTTGAACCACCTCACGGTAGGGCGGGTTTTTTATATGACCACCGCAAAATCCTGATTGAACTGCCGTTACTCCTTTTACTCTTTGAAAAACAGCCTCGGTACACCAGAAACAACCACCTGCAAGTATAGCTTCCATAATTTTTTAATTGAAAAGATACAATGGTAGTCGTATCTACCTATTTTCTTAACACTCCTTAACAGAAAACGATTGAGAGAGATGTTATTTTTGGAAAATGTTAAAATTGTTGATGCAGCAGCGCTCCTTGTTTATTGTTTTTCTTTTGATTTTTTCCGCTTTCGCGAAAGCGCAATCCCGACAAACAGATTCTACCATAATAATACGTAAACAATACGAAGCTACCCGTGTCACTGACAGTCCAGTGATCGATGGTAATCCGTTCGAATCATTTTGGGCAGATATCCCTACCGGCGGGAATTTTAGGATGATTGAACCCACCAGCGGCCTGCCGGAAAGGGAAACCCACGAGACAGAATTTAAGATTGCCTACGATGATGATGCACTCTATGTCGCCGGGTATTTATACGATAATGACCCTAATAAAATATTGAAGCAATTCTCCCAGCGCGACGAGGTTTTTGTACAGGCAGATCTCTTTGGATTTTTTGTAAATACGTATAACAATCAGATCAATCAAACCCGCTTTTACGCAACCAGCGCCAATAGTTTGGGAGATTCGGTTGCAGAAAATGGTGATGATGATTTTAGTTTCAATGTCGTCTTCCAGTCAGATGTTTCCATAGATGCAAATGGCTGGTATGTAGAAATGCGGATTCCCTATCGCACGCTGCGATTTAACGAGGCGCCAGTACAGGATTGGAGTTTCCAGATTTTCCGTAGGATCAAGCATTTGAACGAGGATTATTCCTATAACTTTATCGACCGTACCCGTGGATCATCTTCACAATATGATGCTTTACTCACTGGAATAAAGAATATCAACCCACCATTACGTTTAAATCTTTATCCCTTTGTACAGTCTAGTTACAATACGTTTGACGGAGAGGAGTTGACCAATTTCTCTGCGGGTATGGATTTAAAACTTGGTTTAAATGAAGCATTTACATTAGACGCCACACTAATTCCAGATTTCGGTCAGGTAGCCTTTGATCAAGTAGAATTGAATCTAGGGCCATTTGAGCAAACTTTTGGTGAAAACAGAGCTTTTTTCTCTGAGGGTGTAGATCTTTTTAACAAAGGAAATATCTTTTTTTCCAGACGTATAGGTCAATCACCTACCGGTGCTGGCAATATAGAGTTGTTCGAAAACGAGGACATTATTGACAATCCAGATGCGGCTAAACTGCTGAATGCGGTAAAAATCACAGGAAGAAATAGAAAAGGACTGGGAATCGGTTTTTTAAATGCCTTTACAGAAAAAACGGAGGCTATCATTGAGGGCACCTCCATTAACGACCAGATGGAAAATGTGTTGGAGCGACGCAAGGTAATTACGGAGCCCATCACAAATTATAACCTCCTTGTATTTGATCAACAATACGGTACTAACTCTTCCATCGCACTGGTAAACGCAAGTACACTGCGCAACGGCAGTTTTACAGATGCAAATGTTACTGCGTTGGTAGTCGATCACAACGATAAGGATCTGAACAATAATTACCGCGCTGACCTCAAAATGAGTCATCGTTTCACGCCGGATGAAACCATTAGTGGGATGAGCACATTTGCACAATGGCGCAAAACAAGTGGGAATTGGAGACCGCGCCTCTTTCATGAATATGTAAGTGAGAATTGGGACCCCAATGATCTGGGAAGAAATTTCAGGACGAATTTTCACCAATTTTATGGCGAGATGAGGTATAACCAATTTACACCACAAGGAATTTTTAATGAATACAACGTTGAGTTGAATGGTGGTCACCGCAGGTCTGCAAATCCCGACTTTCACATCAATAGTTATGTGAATCTGGAAAGTTTTTTTAATACCAGAGAACGGAATGCCTTTGGGGCCGATGTAGGTGTACAGACTAGAGAATTGGATCGATTTGAATCTAGGATTGAAAATTTAAACGTTGCGTACAATGCCAGCTTTAATACCAATGGGTTTATATCCACAGATTATAGAAAGCGATTTGCGATAGATTTGAGGGGAAACTATTCCACTCAATTTAATGATGATCAAACTAGCTATGGATACAATATCGCACCACGGTATCGATTTTCAGATAAGTTTCTACTCATCTATAGATTTGAGTGGGATAAAACTGACCAACGTTTGAGCTATGTCACGAGAACTAATAATGGAGCGACCTCTATACTAAGCCGCAGGAACACCCATAGCGTGGAAAATAGGATAACAGGAACATACAACTTCAATAATAGAAAGGCATTAAGCCTGTCTTTTAGAAACTTTTGGTCACGAGCAAAATTCAGCCGGGATTTTGAAGAGTTACAATCAAACGCCACCACTATTGCCAGTGAGTTCGCGTTGGGGGATAATCGCAACCCAGACGCTAATTTCAACGTATGGAATCTTGACCTTTCCTATAGATGGCGATTTGCGCCCGGTAGCGAGGCAACCTTGCTGTACCGCAACAGCATCTCAAATTTTGACAACCAAGGACAAATAGCTTTTCAAGATAGTCTTACCGACTTATTCATGGAACCTGTCAGGCACAATATTTCTTTACGAATACTCTACTTTATTGACGTCAACGATGCGAAAAATTGGTTCGGCTAAAATGGAAGTATTTACCTTTACACTATGATTGAAGCTAGAAACATCTATAAAAGTTTTGCAGACCTAGAAGTGCTCAAGGGAGTCGATTTAAGTATTAAATAAGCAGAAATCGTTAGTGTTATAGGAAACACTGGTGCGGGTAAAAATACGTTGCTCCATATTTTAGGAACCTTGGAACGTCCTGATAAAAATCAGAGTACGTCATTAGTCATCAATGGAACTGATGTTACAAGGCTTTCCCAACGCCAGCTGAGTCACTTTAGAAACCAGTCCTTGGGATTTATCTTTCAATTTCATCAGTTATTACCAGAATTCAACGCATTGGAAAATGTTTGTATTCCTGCTTATATCAATAAAAAGTCAAAGGCTGAGGCTGAAAAGCGCGCTACCGAATTACTGGAATACCTTAAACTAGGTGATCGCATCCACCACAAGCCAGGAGAATTAAGTGGCGGCGAGCAACAACGAGTTGCTGTAGCAAGGGCACTGATCAACGATCCACAGGTAATATTTGCAGACGAGCCCACAGGAAACCTAGACAGTGGCACAGCAGCAGACCTTCATGAGTTGATCCTAGACTTGCGGGAGCGTTTCAAACAAACATTTGTTATCGTAACCCACAATCAGGAACTAGCACAACTGGCAGACCGCACGCTTACCATGAGTGATGGTAGATTTGTGTCGCATGAATAAAAAGGAACTCAAGGAATTTCTGGACCATAAAGTGGATGTGTACAATACGCCCGACTTTATTCCACATGATCCCATACAGATACCGCACCGCTATTCCAATCCTAAAGATATTGCCATTGCTGGATTTCTCGTGGCAACTATCGCCTGGGGTAACCGCAAGTCAATCATTAACAATGCAAACCGATTGATGGAATTGATGGACAATGCGCCGGTTGATTTTATCCAGAATTTTCAGCCAGACGATCTTGATCGATTTGAGGGTTTTGTACATAGGACTTTCAATGCAGACGATTGCAGGACCTTCATGAATGCTCTTCAATCGATTGAATTGCACAATGGTGGACTGGAGAACGCTTTCGCGAAAGCGTATTCATCATCCACAAATCTGCAAGAGGGAATATCAAAGTTCAAACAATATTTTTTTCAGGTGGATCACCTTCCACGCACACAAAAGCACGTGAGCGATCCGATGAATAACAGCAGCGCAAAACGCATCAACATGTTCCTGCGATGGATGGTCAGAAAGGATAACAACGGTGTGGATTT
>JBBSPH010000232.1:0-4592 GCA_038258985.1 Flavobacteriales bacterium | reverse complement strand
CTATTGAGACGGTTTTTGAGGTTTAGTTGGAAATAAAACTATATCGCTTTGTGCGTGTCTCCAGATTTCATTCTCCAGGCATCTAACATCCAACTGGTAGTTTCCAATTCTCTAATGTAAGCACCTATCAAGTCAATCGTACCCTCATCTTCAGCATTTCCAGCAGTCTCGACTACTTTGGACATCTGTTTGAGCAATAGACCATGATCTGCAATTAAATTATCAACCATCTCAGAATCCAGTAAATCAGATTTTGTTTCTTTAATGCTCGACATTTTAATGTAATCGCTGTAGTTTGATGTAGGTTGAAACCTAAGTGTAAGAATACGTTCCGCGATCTCGTCAATCTTAAGAACCGCATCGTCATACATTTCCTCAAACTTTACGTGAAGATCAAAAAAGTTACGACCGATAATGTTCCAGTGGTAATTTCTTAATTTCTGGTAGTACATGTGATAATCGGCAAGTAAAATGTTCAGCTCTTTCGAAGTATGCTTAGCCTTTTCCGTATTAAAATTCAAATAACTCATTTATTTATCTTTTTCTTTATCTTTCTTGTTGATAGTGGTTTTATTAAGGTCAAAATCTTTCGGTTTTGAGCGATCGCCTAATTTTCCTAATGGCTGATCTTCTGTTTTTCTTTCAAATTTGCGTTCCATAATATTGTTTTATCTAAAGATAGGAACACCACCTAAATGTGTTTTACAAGTTCTTGTTAAAAGCATATAGCTAGACAGCTGCCACTACAAAGAACCTTTCGAAGGATTTATCAGGCAATTGCATCCACAGCATGGGCGCAAAGCCGCGGCGTAAGCTTTCTGTGACTCGTTCTAGTGCATTTTCATGTGATAATTCTACTTGCAGCGATTCTGGTTGAATTTTCCATTCCTTCTTCTCAAGTAGGAAATAGAGGTTGGTGGTTTTCGCTTTCGCGAAAGCGAACTCGTCCATATAATATCCCACAATACATTTTTTATTGAGGAAGGGAAAATCATTCTGCCACGCGGACCGCGGAATAAAGACGTGGGCCAAAAAACACACTTGCTGCTTTATATTGGTGACAGGAATACCCAATTTTGCCAGCCGTAGCGCAGTTTCCTGCCGCCCCAATAACGGCAATTGATGCGAGATAAGGTGATCCATTTTTTTTATAAAGTAATCTCGTCGGTTGGGACCCACGTATGCAGATAACTCGTGATTCTGGCGTTCGCTCAAATTGCTGGAGTCATGGATCTTTCCAGGTTCATAGATGTAAAATTTATATACCAATTCTACATGAATCAACTGACCAGTGCTACGTTCCAATAAGATATAATCCAGTTCTCCCAAGGTGGTTTTTCCTTGAAAAATCTGTTCGTTTGCCACTAGTAATTCGTAATTCGAGCTTTGCTCTACACAAAACTGGAAAAAAAATTCCGCTCGTTTACCTAGCACGGTATCAACGGGAATATTAGGTAATACTAAAGAATGGGAGGAATCTGCTAAATGGCTAAAATCAAAATTTGATAACTGAAATTGCTGGACACCAGCCAGTTTTCCCTGCCAAAAACTAGCCGTTTGACAGAATGCGCGGAATCTATCCAAATGACTACTCAAGAGTTATGTCTATATTTTTTAGATAATCCCGGCTGCTGGGTCCTAAATTGAATAACAGATCCAGTGCAGATAAATGATCTAGAAAGCCATGCTTTTCTTGAAAAACCTGCATGTAGGGATCTAAGCTGGTGCGGTGTTGTTTCTTGGCAGTTATCAGGTAACGTGCACGTTGGTCGG
Organism: Flavobacteriales bacterium; assembly: GCA_038258985.1. Classification (GTDB taxonomy): domain Bacteria; phylum Bacteroidota; class Bacteroidia; order Flavobacteriales; family Flavobacteriaceae; genus Nonlabens. Next base: position 2,819 of record JBBSPH010000232.1, on the reverse strand, counting down.
CTTTGTAAGTATCTGTGGAATCCCAGTTTGTAGCGATGTTCAACTGATCACATAACCAGCGCATTGTTTTCAGGTTCCAATCCAGAAGAAGCTCAGGAATGTCTAAGAATAACTCTTTAAAATCATCTTCATAATACTCGAAATAAGGACTGCTGCGGTAAGCACTACATATACTTTTCATGTGATTGCTAGCCCAAGGCTGTGAGTGGTCTATCTCGATATGAGAATTGCTGACTGATGTTGCCTGACCTTGATGAATAATAGGAATGTTAAGCGAAAGCTTACCATTTGCCGCAGCGATAACGCAGCGATTACGATAGGTCTGCTTGACATAGCTATCGTGCATTTCGATAGTTAAATTATTGCTGCGGTATATGTGCTGCAATGTCATTACATCCATAAAATAACTGGGATGTAAAATGAGCGACACTATTGGTTTTTGGCTTTCCTGTTTTTCATGATTTTCTTTACCACAAAATAGAGAATCAATAACACCACAAAATAAACGAAAAAGGAGGTCGGTTCACCACTACCATGTACGGTAGTAAACACCCGATCCCATCGCACCATGTCTAAAAATGCCTGGGTCTGGTCTAGACTCATCCAAACGAAAACTGGCTTTCCAACCACGTGTGATTCTGGTACGTAGCCCCATATGCGACTGTCCTCGCTGTTATGGCGGTTGTCACCCATTAACCAGTAATAATCCTGTAAGAAGGTATATTCTGTCAATAGCGTACCGTTCAGGAACACACGATTACCTCGCAGGTCCACGGTATTGGAGATCTCCATTTCAGAACCCTCATAAACCTCTATGATGCGTTTGTAGAAATCAATATTTTCATAAGTGATAGGCGTAGTCGTTCCTTTTTCTGGGATAAGAAAGGGTTTAAAATTATCGTAGTCATTGCCCACCATCCCATCATAGGGAAAGTAACGCTGCGATCCAGCATCAGAAAAAACTACTTGCTCCTTGCTAACAATATTTCCGTCAGCTTCCATTTTAGCAATGGCATCTTCAGTTGCTGCTTTGACTGAAAGTCCAGGAACATCTTTTTCTACCAATTGACCTTGCTGGAAACCATCAGTAATTCCATAAGCACGCATCTGTTCCTCAGAGTATTGCTCGCCCTTTGTTTCTAAAATATAGGAATGTTGAATTTTTGCGCGGCCAGGTAATTCCAACGGTTTCCCGTTGATATGCACCCGACCCTTGATGATGGAAAGCGTGTCTCCAGGAATACCCACACAGCGCTTTACATAATTCGATTTTTTATCTATGGGCTTGTAATGGTATTGTCCATCATTGTAAGGATATGTATTGACCGTATCCACCGGCCAGTTAAAAACGACAATATCGCTGCGCTCTACCTTACTCAAACCCGGCAATCGCAAGTAGGGTAACTGAGGTCTATCTAAATAACTCTTCACGCCCAAGATTGGAATAGTATCATGGACCATGGGAGCCGCCACAGGAGTCATTGGAAACCTGGGACCATAGTGGAATTTAGAAACAAACAAAAAGTCACCTGTCAATAAGGTTTTTTCTAACGATGGTGTTGGGATTATAAACGGCTGCATCACATAGGTATGCACAATCGTGGCTGCAACGATAGCAAAAAGTATAGAACTTGTCCATTCTCCGGAAGAACTTTTTGGTTTCAACGACCTATTTTCTATATAAACTAGTGGTTGTGTATAGTTCACATAATAGAGATATAGACCGCCAGTGCATATAGCCAGAGCTGTATCAATTATTCTATTGTAACCAAAAGACCGCAGCGTCTCTACCCAAATCACGGCGAACATAATCAAATTAACAACAGGTAAAAATAGAAGTATCGTCCACCAGACGGGACGATTAATGATCTTCATTAAAATCACTGCATTGTATACCGGCACAACGGCTTCCCAAGATTGTCTTCCTGCTGCTTTATAAAACTTCCACGTTCCTGCGGCATGTATTATCTGTATAACTAAAAATAGAAGTAACCATCCAATCCAACTCATTCTCTAATTTCTAAAATTTTATTTCCCTCTTATTTGTTTGGTGTCACGAGTATTTGTTACAATCCCAGTACTTCTTTCATCCCGTAGGCTCCTGTTTTCCCTTTGATCCATTCGGCGGCAATAACAGCACCTAAGGCAAACCCATCACGGCTATGAGCAGTGTGGGTGATCTCTATTTGATCTACGGGACTATCATAAGTGACTACATGTGTTCCCTTGACTTCATGTTCTCGCAGGGCATCAATTCCCAACGAATTATTCTCATTTGAATTTCCCAGGTGCCACTGATCAAATTTTGACGATTCCATGATACCCTCAGCAAGCGTGATTGCCGTACCGCTCGGAGCGTCTTTTTTTTCTGTGTGATGAATTTCTTTTAGGGATACGTTATACTCATCAAATGAGCTGATCATTTGAGCCAACTTCCGATTCAGTTCAAAAAACAGATTAACTCCCAGACTAAAGTTAGAGGCGTGAACCAAGGCTCCCTTTTTATCATTTAACAGGCTATAGATTTCCTTTATACTATCATTCCAACCAGTTGTACCACAGATGGTTGGTATTTTATTGTTAATGCAATACTTTAGGTTATCCATCACACTTTCTGGTGATGTGAATTCGATCACAACATCTGCAGAAAGAAGCGCTTTCTTATCGTCTGTACGATTGATTCTACCCACAATTTGATGGCCACGGTTGAGGGCAATTCTCTCGATTACCTTACCCATTTTACCGTAACCTAGTAAACCTATTTTCATGATTAAAATGTATAGGACAATGCAAAACCATAGCTGGTTCCCACAGATGAT
>JBBSPH010000231.1:0-4603 GCA_038258985.1 Flavobacteriales bacterium | reverse complement strand
CTTGCCCACCGGGATGGTTTTGATGGCTTTTATATGGCGAGATTGAAACGAACAAAATAACTCAACTATACTCTTACTTAAACCACAACTCAATGAAACAAATTTTACTTTCTTTATTCTCACTTTCTAGCCTACTGGCACTGGCTCAACCGCCGGCAGGTTATTACGATAGTGCACAAGGCTTGACCGGTTTTGCCCTTAAAACAGAATTGAAGTCAATCACCAGTAATGGTGCGGTAGTCAAAACCTATGGCGACTTATTGACCTTGTATGTAACCTCAGACAATGATGAGTTTTACGATACCAATCAAGAAAACACGGTTCTAGATATATATTCTGAAAACCCAACCGGTGCGGATCCCTATAATTACAGCTTCTCGCAAGGTGGTGCTAGTGCAACTGCAGAAGGTCAGGGAACCAATAGAGAACACTTATACCCACAGGGATTCTTCAACAGCAATGATAATGAAGACACCATGCGAAACGATGCGCACCATGTAGTGCCGTCAGATATATTTGTGAATAGCGCACGCAATAACTTTCCATTTGGAGTTGTTGGAAATACCACCTTTGTTTCTCAAAACGGGAGCAAGCTGGGTAATTCCATAACTCCTGGTTACAACCTTACCGTTTTTGAACCTATCGATGAATTTAAAGGTGATGTGGCTAGAAGCCTACTTTACTTTGCAACGCGTTATGAGGATAAGTGGAATGACCCACAATGGAAAGATCTCAACGACGAGCGCGATGCTCGAGGTGGTCCTAATAAGGGACAATGGTATGATACCTGGTTTATCAACCTTCTTTTACAATGGCATGCACAAGACCCAGTAAGTGCAAGGGAACTTGACCGCAACAATGAGGTTTATATTCACCAAAACAACCGCAATCCTTTTATTGACAATCCTCAATATGTAAGTTCGATTTGGGGCAATATTGCAGACATTGCAGCTATAACTGGAACTCTTTCGGGAACATATGTGGATGCTAATAATGATCAATTGGTCAACCTAGGGGATCAGATTGAATACAGTTATACGGTTACAAATGCTGGAAACAAGACGTTATTCAACATAAATATTGCAAGCAGCAAAGGAGTTTTCTCGGCACCTGCTCCAGTGAGTGAATTGCTATCTGGTGCAACCATTACAGATTTCTCTGGTACTCTAACTTATGCAATTACTCAAGCAGACTTGGACAGTTCATGCGAGTGTGTTGCAAACCAAACTACTTTCAATGCTAATCTAGAAATGTCAACAACGAGCCCATTATTAAGCGGGCTTAGTGATGACCCAACTATCAATACAAACATCGATGTCGATGGTGATAGTTATCCAGATGATATTACGATAACAGCGCTGCCCTTCCCTAGAACGGGTGGATCAAATTCCAACGAACTCTTTATCTCAGAATTTATTGAAGGTTCTAGCTTTAACAAAGCGATTGAAATTGCGAACTTCACGGGAGCGACGGTCGATCTTTCCGTCTATTCCTTAAAACGTCAACAGAATGGTGCAGGTGCTTGGGTGGGCAACACTCCACTAGTAGGTTCTGTACTTGACGGTGATGTATTTGTCGCTGCTAACAATCAAGCAAATACTGACATACTGGCCGTAGCAGATCAACAGGTAACTGGAGGAAATGCTATTGATTATAACGGTAACGATGCCGTAGGATTGTTTAAGAATGATGTTTTGATAGACATCGTTGGTACCTTTAATGGTGGACCTGCTAATTTTGCACAAGACATTACCTTGGTAAGAAAACCAGAGGTAACTGGACCTAATTTGACATTCGATATAGATGCAGAGTGGACATCGTTCCCACGAAATACATCTACCGATTTGGGCAGACATACCTACAATGGAGCTACCGCTGGAGAAAATGATCAATTGCTTAGCGCGATAAAAATCTATCCAAACCCATCCAAAGGCACTTTTTATATTGGTGGCCTTCAAGAACAGGTGAACGTAATTGTTTACGATGTGGTAGGAAAGGTGGTTCTCAAAAAGGAACTTACTGGTAACCAATTCTCCATTGAACAACCCGGAATCTACTTTGTGAAATTACAGTCAAATTCCCTCAGCCGTACGATCAAGGTTATCGTTCAGTAGGAATACATCAAACTGACTTAAAAATGCCCAATCTTTTCAGATTGGGCATTTTGCGTTTTTTATCGATTCTCTAAACGATAGCTTATAAACTCATATTGATCACTGCTCTAAACCGAGTTTCATTATTCATCATTTTTGTGAATGCCTTGTGCGCATCTTCCAGTGCAAACTCCTCAATCATTGGTTTAGTATCTGTCATCGCGCTAAATTTCAACGTGTCCTCACTATCAGTGGCGGTACCACTAGGCCAGCCTTTTAGCGATTTACGTTGCTGCAAGAGTTGAAGTGGAGACACATTGACGTCATCGCCTGCAGCGGCAATCAATAACATTGTTCCATCAATTCCCAGGCCGTCGATAACACTAGAGATAGCATCTGCGTGCGGTGCGGTTGCCACTATAAGGTCTGCGCCTCCCATGGATTGCAGTTTCTCCACGGCATCTTCATCATCGGTGGCAATAAACTCATGAGCGCCCAGTTCCATGGCTAATTTCTTCTTATCGGCACTAGTAGAGATTGCGATGGTGCGCATTCCCATTTTATTGGCGTATTGGATCGCAAGATGTCCCAGACCTCCTATTCCCTGAACTGCCACAGTATCACCAGCTCTCAATCCCGCGTTACGCATACCATTGTAAACGGTAATTCCGGCACATAATAAAGGTGCTGCCTCTGTACTTTTCAATTCTTCTGGTATAGCAGCTGCCGCCTCGTACGGCGCCGTCATATATTCCGCATAACCACCATCGTAGGAGATTCCAGATATTTTTGCATTCTCGCAATTGATAAACATCCCTCGTCTACACGGATCGCAGGTAAAACAATGACCACCATGCCATCCTATCCCGACACGCTGTCCTTTTTTGAGGCTTGTGACATCGCCGCCCAGCTCTTGTATGATGCCGACAACCTCGTGTCCAGGTGTACGTGGGAACTCGTTGCCCATTGCGCCTTGCTTCACAAAAGCATCGCTGTGACAAACACCACAAGCCTCCACTTTAATTAATATTTCATTCTTCTTTGGAGTAGGCTTATCCATATCTACGATCTTTAGATCGCCACCCTGTTCCATAAATCTTGCTGCTTTCATAATTGTTTTGGTTTTTACAAAAGGTACGACCTGCACTATTTTTATCTTCTTGTAATTTTCATAAACTTAGGTAAAGTGTTCGGAGAGTTCGCTTTCGCGAAAGCGAACTCTCCCTCAACCATTTGCTAGATATAAACTATTTTTATAACACAAATCAACCCATGAAAGTAATTCACCTACTCGCAATTATCCTGCTCACCATAAGTTGTACGACACCTGTCAGGACGATTATGACCACGCAGGGAAATCCCACAGCCCAAAAAATCACCCTGCTTTCAGAAACGCCAGACCTCTCCCACGCAGAATCCGTCGCTTATGACCCGAGCTACAATCGATTATACGTGTCGATTCAATGCGAGCAAGAGCCAGGTGATGGCGGCATAGCGACGATTGATCTTGAAGGTAATTTGATCAATAAAAATTTTACTGTGGGACTCGATAATCCTAAGGGAATTGCAGTGGGAGAAAAATTCATTTATGTGTCTGATGTCACCCAATTGGTGGCTATAAATCGCGAGATGGTGGACAACCGCTACTCCACTGGCGATGAACAGTTTTTAAATGATGTCGCCATTGACGATGAAGGCAATGTTTATGTATCAGACATGCGATCTTCTTCCATTTATAAACTCGATGGGAAAGGTAATTTTAGCAACTGGATCAGTTCGCCGCTGTTGGAAAATCCAAATGGCCTTCTGGCAGTAGATAACACGTTATATATCGCAGCCTGGGGATTACCATCAACGACGGAAGGTGAAAATTCAAAAGGCCGATTCATAAAAATGAATCTCGATACTAAACAGATAGAAAATATAACTGCAGAATCTAAAGGCAATCTGGATGGTCTGCAGGTATACAATGCTAACCAATTTCTATTGTCGGACTGGCGTGCAGGATTGATCTACAAGGCATCCAAAGACGGTAAATTTGAACAATTCTTTACCACAGAGGCCAGTGTGGGCGACATCCTGTATATCCAGGAAAAAAAGTTACTGGCATTGCCACTCAACCGTCAGAATAAAGTCTTGATCTACCGTGTTGATGAGTGATATAGAAAAACAACCTGTAGCAATTAACGTCCTGTTGCGCTTACTACCTATTGCGGTTGACGAACAGGAGCGATTGAGGCGCATGATGCACCTGATTTACAAACCTGTCTATCAGCACCTTTGGCATGATGACGGTACGGGTTATGTGGAATCCCAATACAATAAAAATCAAGTCATTAGTGAATTGGCACTACCAAATGCTCGCTATTATTTTGTAGAATATAAAGCAGAGGTCGTCGGAATGTTGCGCTATCTTTTTGATTGTCCTTATGACGGCAGTCCAGTTGAAAACACGACGAAGCTACACAGGATTTATCTCGATCCAGTTACTCATGGCTCTGGAATAGGAT
>JBBSPH010000230.1:0-4613 GCA_038258985.1 Flavobacteriales bacterium | reverse complement strand
ATCAAAACCTTGCGGGATTACGCTGTCTGCACAGCCCTAACGATTACCACAATTATGTGAATGGCATTACCGCACAAGAAGATCCCAATAAATCTGGATTGATTTTTTCGGGTTCCGCTTTCGCGGAAGCCGTATGGGAGAAAAATACCTTTAGGGAAGATCTGGCAACCTTTGAAGATAAAGAATGGTCAAAACGAGTGCTGGCAGCAGGCTTTGAAATTGATTTTGTTCCCGCTATCTTTAGTTATGAGATCAAACGGACGCGGCAGCAGGATTTTTTTAGGTTTAAGAATGATATCCTAGGAAATTATCAGGTTTGGAATGAGCAAATTACCGTGCGACAAATCGTCAATGGTTTTGCTGGCGGTGTCATTCGTTGTATTGCAAATTTTGGTTTTTCCATAATGTATACGTTCCAACGATTACTCTTCCTGTGCAGGTTCAAATGGAATAAAAAGTATCGCCGGTAAAGATTTTTACAAGTAATGAATCTACCAACCGTAAATCAAATCTAGTGACGGATAACAACAACATATTTTAATTCAATAATTACAAAAGTCATAGATCATCCTCATCATATAAAACAGGTTCTTCCAAAGGTTTTAGTATTAGGCCCAATCGCAGATTTTGGAGGTCGTGAGATGGAAGTAAAAAATATTGTTTGCGGCCTAACCAGCTTTGAAGTATCGATTTTTTCTACAATTATGATGAGCTCTCGCAGTGTAGCGATTCCTGTGGGTTTTTTTAGATGGTCAACAGTCTTGCAACATATCCAGAAGAATAACCTATTGATTCAAATATCCAGTCAGCTTACCAAGTTTGCTCGCAAGCGCAAGGAACCATCGTATTACTTCATATCTAATTTTTTTACCAAACGATTCTTTTCTTTTGAATCCCAACTTCAATCGGTGACCGAAAAGGAGATCAAAGGACATGATGTCATATTATTCACAGGAGAATTCACAAGTAAATGGCTACAAGAGGTAATCAATTATTCAAGGCAGTGGCATAAACCCATGTTGATGAGGATAACCGGCACGATCAAGCAGATTCCTCAACCTATTATTGAACGGCTAAATTCTATTACAACAATTATAGTTCATTCCCAGAGAAACGTTGTCCTGCTTGAGCAATATGGGTTGTCGAATATTATACTAATTGACCAGAGTACGGTTGAAGAAAAGTCGCTCATTAATTTACCGGTGGAGGTGAATTCACCTCTGACATATGGCTACCTTGGAAGATTGGCAATGGAAAAAGGAATACAAGAGGTCATTGATGCCTTTAAAAATAAGAATCGTCGGTTGATTATTGCAGGTACCGGCAGCTACCTAAAGGAGGTGCAAAAATTTACAGAAGCAAATTCTTGTGTTCAATTTTTAGGAGAATTGAAAGCAGAAGAACTACGCTACTTTTTCAATAAAATTGATGTGCTTGTCATCCCATCGTATGAAGAAGCTGGGCCTTTAGTAGGAGTGGAGGCGATGGCGGCGGGAAAAATCATTCTTTCCACACGTGTTGGTGCCATGGAAGATCGCCTTAAGAATTCAAAAAATCAGTTTTGGTTCGATAGTAGACAACCTGTTAGCTGGGAAACGGCATTAAAGCAAATAGAAGCCTTGCCACCCGAAAAACTTATATCCATAGGACATGAGAATAGAACTATCTACAAGGATCATTATTCGTTGCAGGTGGTAAGCCAATTATATAGCGACGCTGTCCAGAATGCCCTGGATTTTTCAAAAAATAATTTATGAAAATCCTCACCGTCGCCATACCCAACCATCACTTTTTTCAATGGGTCAACCAATTGGAGGGTAGCGGGCATGAGGTGTATTGGTTCGATGTGACGGGAGCCGCTGGAAAATCACCTAAAATATCCTGGACAAACCAAATCACAGACTGGAAAATACGGTGGGATTTTCTTGGGAGGACGGCGCTCAAAAAGCAGGTGTCTTGGCTTTACAAAGAGATTGAACGGTTCAATGAGGTCAAGGTAGAGCGCGCTTTCGCAAAAGCGTACGCGCAAATAAATCCTGACATTGTCCACTGTTTTGAAATGAAACTGTCTGGTATTCCCATTTTGCCTGTGATGCAAAAGAATACGATTCCGCTCATTTATTCTTCCTGGGGTAGCGACATGTATAACCATGAAAGGTTAGGAATGTCTAAAGATAAGGTGCGGCAATTTCTGCAAAGAGCAGATTATTTGATAACCGATTGTCACCGTGATCATCATTTGGCGGTAGATTTAGGCTTTAAGGGAATTCAGCTAGGCGTATTTCCAGGGAATGGCGGGATCGCAATAGAGCCTAACCATATACTTTCTTGTGACGAGCGGACAATCATTCTGATAAAGGGGTACGAGGATGGCGTCGGCAAGGCCTCCGTCATATTGAAGGCGCTGGAATCAATTGACGCTTCTATCTTGAACCAATTTGAAATAGTCATTTACAGTAGCGATGATGTGCTCCAGCAACAAATCAAGGACTCAAAACTACTTTCTAACCTTTCCATTCAATTTAATTCACGCTATCATTTTCTCCCAAATAACCAATTGTTACAAATGATGGGTAAAGCGGTGGTGCACATAGGTAACAGCATTTCAGACGGGATGCCTAATGCATTACTGGAAGCTATGTCGATGGGAGCCTTTCCCATACAGAGTAACCCTGGAAAAGTTACGGAAGAGGTCATCATACACGGCAGGAATGGCTGGTTGATCAAGGATCCGGAAAACCACGTAGAAATAAGTAGCGCCATAAAACATGTACTTTCAGATCAGGTAATGCGGGAAGCCGCACAAGTGCACAATGTGACCACTATGGCACAAACCTACAGTAGAAAATTTTTGCAGCCGCAACTGCAAAAGTTATATACACAGATAGCCCTAGATAAAAAGACCGCATGAAGATTTCATTTCTTATTGTGACTAGAAATAGACCAGTAGAGCTTGCGTTGACTTTAAAAAAGATCTTTGGGATAATCGATCCTCAGGTGCATGAAGTCCGCGTATTTATCGATGGTTGTTTGGAAACTCAAAAGATTACTCAGGACTATGATTGGGTGCATTGGGAAAGTGTGGAAAAATCAATCGGAGCCTCGCCTTCGAGAAATAAATTGTATAGGTCAGCGCAAGGAGATATTCTTATAGGCCTTGATGATGATGCCCATCCGTTAAGTTCCAATTTTATTGATGCTGTGGAATCCCGCTTTCGCGAAAGCGAAAACCTAGCCATTATAGCTTTTCAAGAAGTAAGAGGTGTATTTGAGAACGATGAAGTCGCAAGGGCAAATGCCAGACATGGAGACAGTTTCCCGACTAGTGATTTTGTAGGTTGCGGTTTTGCCATAAAGCGTGTTATTTATCTTCAAACCAGTGGTTTTCCTGTCTGGATGGATATATATGGAGAAGAAACTGTGGTTGCGCTGCAGGTGCTGGAGAAGGGTTATGACATTTGTTATGACTTTGACATACAGGTTAACCATCGTGTGGATGTTGAGGCACGGAAATTGAGCGGGCGCAATTATTTCAGGTTTGAAAAACAACTGGCCAACAGCATGGCATTTTACATTGTACTGCACCCACAACCCGTACCCAGAATCCTTAGACTGCTCCAGCATAATTGGTCAAAATATGCCATAAAGGACATGCGTTATTTCAAATCCTTTTTAAAAGTTGTGTTGGTATTTCCATTGCGATTTTCACGTTTGGTTTCTTTGCGGCACCCAGTAAAACGCACTACGATTCAAAGAACCCGGGAACTGAAACCGATTAACTTTAGTTGATTTTTCTATTGCCATGTACATCTGTCGAACGAAGGAACAACGGCTTAAACCGTATATTTACAATGCTATTTTCTGTCAGAATCCACGCTAAAAAACTTATCATGAAATCCATAGGCTTTCTCCCATTACGCAAAGGTTCCAAGGGCATTCCTGGCAAGAATAAGAAAAAGCTATTGGGCAGACCATTGTTCTGTTGGGTGCTGGGCGAGGCGATTGCATCGCAATTGGCTCACGTATATGTATTTACGGACGATCAAGATATTTTGGATTTTTTGGTGAAGGAATACCACTGGACCGATAAGGTTAGCGGCGTTCTGCGCAGTGATGAAAGCGCGACAGATACCGCCACGACCGAAAGCGCGATGCTGGAATTTATAGACATCCACAAGCAACCCTTCGACTTCATTTGCTTGTTGCAGGCGACATCGCCCTTTACTACCGCCACAGACATCAATAACTGCCTGGATGCGGTGCAAACAAAAGGATTTGATAGCGCACTCACGGTAGTGAACACCCATCGGTTTACCTGGAATTCCAATGGCGAGCCACTTAATTATGACCCTGCCCAGCGACCTAGGCGGCAAGATTTTGATGGCCTGCTGATTGAAAATGGTGCTGTTTATGTGACGTCTAGAGTCCGCTTTCGCGAAAGCGGAACACGCATTACCGGCAACATTGCCACCATCCACATGCCAGAGGACAGTCTCACCGAAATTGATGCTCTCACCGACTGGAAGATCGTGGAAGAACTACTGTCCGCACGATTGAAAAAGGCTAAGGGAAGTCATCGAATCACCCATCTGGTACTGGATGTGGATGGCGTT
>JBBSPH010000229.1:0-4614 GCA_038258985.1 Flavobacteriales bacterium | reverse complement strand
GACACCACGCACGAGATCATTTTCAATCACCTTATTGGATTGATCGTGGCTTATGACCAGTGTAGTAAATAGATGCTTGGGTAATCCCGCCTCTTCAAATATCTCTCTGATTTTTTCACCACATCCAGTTACTGATTCTGCATGCTTTAGTAAAACACCATTGCCGGCAACCAAGTTTGCAATTGCATATCGTATCACCTGGTATGCTGGATAATTCCATGGTTGAATACCATAAATTACTCCTATGGGAGAATAGGTGATGAGTCCACGACCGCCATTGGGCAGTTCGCGCTTCTCATCTGCCAATTCTTTGGGCGCACTCTCTGCGGTGTGTTCGCAAATTCCAGCACAGAGATCAACTTCCTGATGACTGTGGGTGAGTAATTTACCCATCTCATCGGTCATTAGTTGAGATAGGGCGTCTTTATTTTCAGTTAGCTTTTTGCCTATAGCTTTCAATACTTTACCACGTTCCTCCACCGTTTTGGTTTTCCATTCTAAAAATGCCTTGTGGCAATTTTCAATGGCGCCAGTCAATTCATGGTCGGTTAGAAATGGGTAAAAAGCCAGTTTTTCTTCGTTTGTTGGGTTTATCGTTGTTACTCCTTTATCGCTCATGTTGGTTTCTTTTGACTTAAAGATAGTTTAGTAAATTAGCAATTACCATCACTTTAAGTCAAGCTTAATAATTAGTATCTTTTAAAACCGAAATCTATTCTAAGCTTCAAAAGCTAATTTATTTTTAGGTAGGTGGTACTTCCATTAAAACTATTCGACTTTGAACATGATATCGCTTTCGCGGAAGCGTAACACATCAATAATTATTTATTTACATTAAAGTATTAGAAAAATTCAATCTTTAAGCTATGAAAAAAATCCTTAACTACTTGTCATCCCGAATTCATTTCGGGATCTCCTTGATATTAGTTACAATGCTGTTTTGCATCTCATCCTGCGATAAAAGCGACGACAACAATTGCTCTGGCATAGATTGCCTGCCGCCAGCCACACAGACTGGTGCTGGAACTTTTGGGTGCCTGGTTAATGGAGAACCATTTATAGACAACAGCGATGAATTTAATTGCTTTTATCAGTTGATTGACGGAGAATATTTTTTTGGTATTCAAGCAGAAGATAATGTCCAAAATATAGCAGCGATAGCTATCGGTTCTTTAAAAAAACAAATACAAACTGGGGAAAGAATTCAATTAAACCTCAGAGGGGAAAATGAATTTTATGCACTTATAGATTTTGACACTTTACGGCCAGAAGGTTCAACTAATCAGTCTGATGATGGATTCATAATTTTTAATGAATTTAATACAAATTCAAATGTTGTTTCAGCAACATTTGAATTTACTATTACTGATCCAACAACTGGAACAGTTTATAACGTTACAGAAGGACGTTTCGATTCCCAATTCACTCAATAACTCTAAAAAGACGAATATGAAAAAGATTTTTACTTTATTATTATTTTTTCCAACGTTGTTAATCGCACAGTTAGAAGTAGACAACAACTGGAAGAACATTGTCAATCCAATTTTTCAAAACCTTGATAAGTCTAGAGTATCCTCTGGATTGTTACTGGATTATGCAATGGAGTTTACAGACGTGACGGCCTACAATGGTGTGCTTACAGATAGCACCTATATCGATATGAATGTCGTGGGCGATATCTATAAAACGGTTTTTATGTCCAAGGTAACAACTGGCACCCTGCAAACACCGCTTTTTGAACGCTATGCCTATAACTAGGCTAGAGAACGATTTAATACGACAAATGATAGCACGGGAGTTTACATACTTTCTGGACTGTTGTATGAGTACCAGCGATTAAATCCTACGTCCTTGAGCCAAAACAAAATCACCGTTAGTAACAACAGGTATTATGATAAATACATCAATGGTGTCTGGCAAAATCCTTATGAAACCAAACGAACTTTTGCCCTTACCACACCCATTGCCTATAGCCGTAGTAGGGATATCTATTTTAAACTGCCACAGGATTTGTTCCTTTCTAATTTGGATGCGCAAATTGCGAGTTTGCAGGTAGACGTGGATAATGGGCAAGGGTACAAAAACCTACCATTTGATAGTCCTGTATTGTCGCAATTTTTTGAAAACAAGATCCATGATATTACCTATAAATTCACCTTGACTAACAATCAAGTATATTACTGCCGCAGCAAGTTTAAGATTGATGATCCTGTGCTGGAGAGTATTCAAAAAGCAGCGATTGTCGTCGATGACGAGCGTGTCTATATCCATGAAGATGGTAATTTCTTTAATGCAGCCTGGATTACCATACGCCGGAGAACTGATAGCATCTCCCCAGGAATTACCCGACCATTCATCATTGCAGAAGGGTTGGATACGGGAAATTTTACGGCTCCTGATACGTTTGGAGGAGAGAGTACTCTCGGTAATTTCAATCGATCTTTACTAAACTCGGGAAATTTATTTGATATTTTAAGAGATGGGATTAACGACTACGACCTCATCTATATCGACTGGTTGCGTGGTATGGCAGACATGCGCGATAACAGCCGTGTGCTGGAGGCGGTACTCGACTGGGTAAATGATCAAAAGGTGTTGAGTGGCAGTACGCAGCCCAATGTGCTCATAGGTCAAAGTATGGGCGGTGTGATAGGCAGGTACACACTGGCACGTATGGAAAATGAAAACAGCAACCATGATGTACGATTATTTATAGCTCACGACAGTCCCATGCAGGGAGCCAATACCTTATTGAGTGGACAGCACCTGTCTGCACACATGAGACAGATTTATGTCAACTCACCGCTATTGTTGGTTTCTGGAGAGGCTTTGATTCCCATAGGTTACGGGTTGGCACAACTGGGCAGTGATTATTTGAATTATTTTGGTGCTAATACTACCGTTCCCACATTTGTAACACCTTTACAATTGTTGAGCCTTCAAGATCGTACTGCGGCAAGGCAGCTCAATTATTATTCTGTAACAAGTAGCGCTAATGGTCCTCAAAGGAGCACAGACTCGTTTCATTTACAATGGCAGCAGCAGTTGGAAAGTGTGGGATGGCCACAATTATCAGAAAATGTAGCGATAAGTAATGGTAATGAGTGTAGCGTGGACAATAATTTTGAACCTGGAGATCCATTGTTAATTCTTGATTCACGTAGCAATCCAGGATTTTGGTTGGATATGCTCAATATTTTGATAGCTCCATTAACGGGCGTAGCACTTGGCGATCCTGCACTTATAGTTGTTGGACTTGTACCTGGTAATAGCCGCTGGCAAACTAATTTTGATTTCAACAGTTATGGGTATCTTGGATCGCAGAATAGAATTTACCGCGGTAGGGTAAAGTTTGAAAAAAAAGTATTGTGGATAGGTCCAACCATAAATTATGATGTTACCAATAGAAGCTACAATGCACCTGCAAATGCTCTACCGTTTGACACCTATTCTGGTGGCACATTTAATATTGCTTCCTTAATAGATGATTTTCCAGATTTCATAACAAATAAACTACCAGGATTGGATTTTCCCAATCCTAGATATGGATTCATTCCTGTAGTGAGTGCGCTAGATATTAAAAAAATTAATGGTAATGATCCAACACCAGATGATTATTTGAAATCCTATTCTGGAGGCATTCTAGGAGATTCGAACCTCATCTCTGGTTTCAACGACTTCATTGTGGATAATCGTCCCGATGAACCTCGTAATAATAGACACATAACTTTTCGACCGAGGATAGGTAACTGGCTGGCCAATGAGTTGAATGAAGTAGCCCAAACGAATTTCGTTGACTGCAACTTCGCTTGCGACCTCACCACCACCCAGATTGAGGGGCCGGAGCAGTTTTGCGGTACCGCCACCTATTCCCTGCCAGCGGGTGCAGATACCTACATCTGGTCTACAGATTCCACACAGGTACAGTTGGTACAAAATGGGAACCAGGTAAGCGTGACACGGTTGAATGATTTTGATGGCAAGGTTACCATTCAGGCCATTTTAAATGCACCCAATTGTGGTGTAAACAATAAGGCAATTACCAAGGAGATTCATCTGGGAGCTCCCACTTTTGAAGACTACTACACTATTCCAGATCAGGAAGAGGCCTTTTTTTGTCAAAGTCAATTTTATAGTGAAGACAACGTAATTGAAATTCTTGAGGTCAATGGTATTGATCCAGCCCTTACGTCAAACATTGACTGGGACTTCGATGTCGTTTCAAGCAATTTTTCCTCGTATAATGTTAAGAACAAGCTGTACTTTGTATCCTATGTACCTGGCCCAATAGTTTTCACCCTTAGTAAGAAACGTATGTGGCTGGTCTGATCTTGAAGAATTTCAGTTTCAGGTATATGACTGTGGAAATGGTGGTGGTGGCAATGAGGAGTTCAGAGCTTATCCCAACCCATCTTCCGGCATTATGACTATTGAATCTTCCAAACAAAAAGATCAAGCACAAAAAAACTTTACAACAGCAGAAACTCCACAAGAACGTATTGATTTCTTAAGCATTTACGATTTCAACGGCAACAAAGTTTTTGAGCGCAAGCAATGGAAGCCAGGTAATCTTGATCTATCAAATCTTGAAAAGGGCTCCTATCTTTTGGAGAT
>JBBSPH010000228.1:0-4644 GCA_038258985.1 Flavobacteriales bacterium | reverse complement strand
CTAGGATTTTCGAGAAAGAAACAAAATTGGTGAGTTGGTCTCACTATCTCAAACTATAGACATCAGATGAAAGCTATATGGAAAATTTTAATTTTCGGTTTGATCAGTTTCATTTTGTTTACCGCATTTCGGCCTTTTCTAAATAAGACCTACTATAATTTTTTAGAGTATTGGAGTTTGCGTGATAAAATCGTATGGTCGAATGTTGACAAACTTGAATGGTCGAACTTTGAATATGATCCAAATTCAAATGGTGTTGTTACCTCAGTTGGAATGTCTAAGCGTTGGAATTTTGATGAACCATTTTTTAGATCTGTGACCGTATATTCTCCATTAGAATCAACAATTCCAGATACTACCGATATTTATTTCCTGAGATCTGCTCAAGCTAAATTTGATTTGCTTGAAGTCTATCGTAGAAAGATGATGACAGAATATGACACACTAAAGAAGGCACAAATTAAACGTTTAAAATCTGATTATTTTGATAAAATTGGAATTAGATATTACCATCAATTTGAATTTGAATGGCAAGCGCACCTTAATGCTACCGACCGTAAACGGTCATTGAAAATATTAGAGGATAGAATAAAAGAAGATCTTAAACAATAGTTTTTAAAGTAAACATGCACAACGACCCATTTGCGAAAGAAGACGACGAGTCTCTCAACAACATAATGATCTATGAAGGCTTCTGGCGACGATTTGTAGCGACCGTTCTGGATGGCCTGATTGTGGGAGTTCCTGCAGCAGCATTGACATTTTACAACCTGATGTACCTCAAGGATTTTTGGTTCTATCTTTTGATAACGGTAATTGCTACAGCCTACAAACCACTTATGGAAGGTTTTTATGGCGCTACTTTGGGTAAAATGAGCCTTGGAATGAAAGTAGTTGATTACGAAGGCGAGCAGATCAATGCGCCGCAAGCAATACTGCGTAGTATCTTTACCATCGCACAAGTTTTGGTAACCTTGCCAGTATATTGGTTTGTGTATCAAGATACTTCCTTAATGGCTATTGAAAGCTATTTTACGTTGAGCTTACAGTTAGCGGAAACCTATCCATTTCTAAATTTGATTTCTGCGCTCAATAGCGGGATTCTTTTTGGTGAGGTCATTCTATTACTGATGGATCAACCCTACTGGCGATCATTACACGATAGGATTGCCAAGACTTATGTGGTGGAGGCTTGAATGCAAGATATCTATGGTCAACATACCTCTCCCATCTAATGTGTAAAATTTATAGAAATTCTATATTTCAAACCATGAAAAAATATTTCTCACTTTTAATAATTGTCATGTTTATCATCAGCTGCGATAACATTCAATCTGTTACCTACACCGCTCCAACATCTTTTGATGACAATCCATTATGGTTAATCTCTGGTACCTATGCCATTGTGCGACCAGATGTACCTTTAAAAATGAAAGGCGAGGCCACAGATCTGTTAAATGAATCATTTTCAACGCTCATTGGAAAATGTTACATTAATGAACCTATGTTGAGCGCGTTGGAAATCCCATTAAATCTGGGCAAGCTCAATGAAGATGATCTGCAACAAATCAAATTTGTACAACCAGACTTAGATTATATCATATATCTACAATCGGATTATAAAGAACCGGTGGTTACCGAATTTCAGGATAGTCGTTACTACAGGAGCCCTAACGAACATGTAACGGGAACGCTTTACATAATTGATCTTGCCAAAAATGAAATTGCGTATAAACAAGCCTTAATCGGCTCAACGGAAGAAAGATATGATCCTTATGATGAAGACGACGACGAGGTTGTTTTCAAGGCAACTGGAGAATTATTAGCGATAAAAGTCTTGAAGAGATTGATAGGAAGAGTAGAGAAAAATGCGATTAAAAAAGGATTTGTTTGTGATTAGATTTTAAATAACTCTGTATATGTTCCTTAACCATTAGATTTCCTATAACAGCTGTACCTTGATTTGCAACATACATTTACGCTCTCTAGAGCTATGAAACTTACGACCACCTTTCCCATAACACCTCACCCACAACCTATCGACTATGATAGTTCGGTTGTACTGTTGGGCAGCTGTTTTTCTGATAACATAGGCGATAAATTAAGTTATTATGGGTTTGAGCATACGGTCAATCCTTTTGGCGTGATATTTAATCCGCACAGCTTACGAGTGCTCATAGAGAAATCGGTTAAGAAATCCTTTACCGAAAATGACGTTGACGGCCATTTTAGCTTTTTGGCGCATTCAGATGTGAATGGCGCAAGAGGCTTGGAGACTTTGGCCAACTTGCAAATTGCAGGCGAGAATTTGAAACATCAACTGGAGAAAGCATCTCACGTTATCATTACGCTAGGGACCGCCTGGGTGTATGAAATTAAAGCTGCTGAAACCATTGTAGCTAATTGCCACCAGCAACCGCAAGCACTATTTAATAAACGATTGCTTAGCATTGAAGAAATCGCCTCTGCATTGGAAAAAATTAAAATTAGTATAGGTAGCGTAAATCCAGCTGCACAAACTATCCTCACCCTCTCACCCGTGCGACACACCCGCGATGGGATGGTGGAAAATACACGCAGCAAATCACGGTTGCACGAGGCCATCCAGCAGCTTTGTGAGACACACCTCTCCTATTATTTTCCCGCCTACGAAATTCTGATGGACGAGCTGCGCGATTACCGTTTCTATGCCGCAGACATGATCCATCCTAGTAGCGTTGCAGTGGATTTTGTCTGGGCACGCTTTCGCGAAAGCGTACTCTCCACAACTATTACACAGCAAATGGAAGCGGTGGAAAAATTCAGAAAACTGCAGGAGCACAGACCAAAACATCAAGCTGTCCATGAAGAGAACCTCGATAAAATGGCTCTCTTATTGCATACACAATACCCGAATCTACTATTGAAATGAGAAGAATAAAAAGTTTTATTATAGGTGTTGTCGTGGCGATAATCGTGGTATTAATCTACAATTTCTTCAGCAGCCGCAATGAAGAACGCGAAACGCTGGAGGCACAAACGGCGCTCATTGAGAAGCAAGTGCGCAACGTAAGCAAATTAGTGGTGACGGAGGCTACTTATGCAAAAGTATACACTTATGAGAACACAAAATCCTACGGTTGGGATTTTTACAACAGTGAGAAACGCGCACTGATTATCTCTAATGCCAAAGTTCAAATCGCTTATGATTTGAAAAAAATGAACTTTCAGGTTGACGAGCAGGCCAAGATAATACGTATACTCAATGTTCCACCACCAGAGATTAAAATTGATCCAGACTTGACGTTCTACGACCTTGATAACGGACTCACTAATAGATTTGAAGCCGGTGATTTTAACCGCATGAAGTCGCAGATCACAAAAGATTTGCGCGATAAGATTAAAAAAAGTGAGATTGTGGCTAACGCGCAAAATCGCCTTTTCAGTGAATTAAGCCAGATTTATGTATTGACCAGTAGCTTCGGATGGACACTGGAATACGACGGGACTGCCATTACTAATGAGAACGACTGGCAGGAAGTCTTGGACTAATCTATAAACAACTTGCTGATGGTATACTCAGCATCGTTCTCGCTTTCTAAGCGAATACAACAATTTAAAGAACGACGGAGTTGTAATACTTCCCAACATATTCAGCGACGGTCTATAATGATGTAGTCATTTGCAATTCTGGTATTGCTAAACTTCAAGATTCTGTTGGCCTTAAATAAACAAATCCCTCAAGAAATTAATCTCAAGGGACTTGCCTCATTAACCAAAACTAAATCAACTATTCCACGTTAATCGCGGCTGCGACCTCTGTATTCTTTTATCAATTTCACACGGAATTCCCGCTCTGACTTCTTCAGGATCAAGAACCGTTTAGGACCAATGATCTTGATAATTTTTCGATTGCGTGCCTCAAAATGCGACTCGTTCAATTTCTCCTCCATTTCAAACATACGGTCTACATAGACTTGTGCTTCAGCGTCTGATGTAGACGCGAAGTTAACACCCATGTCGTACATCAACTTCTTCTTCTCATCGTACAACTTATCCTGTTCTTCCTTGATATCATTGTAAATAGGCCAGAATCGCTGTGCCTCATCTGTTGTCAAACCAATCTCTTGGGTTAGAAAGGCGACTTTCAAGGATTCGATCTTTTGCTCGTTAGCTCGGCGCGCATCTTGGTAACTGGCTTTTACAACCTGTCCTTGAGAGACTGTTGCACCTGTAAGCGCTATGATTAAAAATAAATTTTTCATGGTTATTCCTCCATCATTTGATTGAGATCCACCTCATCTGCGAGGTAGTCCAGCAAAACATCGCTGTCAATCGAGTTATTAAATGCTACATTATCAATGGCAGCTGCATCAGAAAAATAAAGAATCTCAATTGCGTCGTGGTCGGTAGTAAATTCTGTTTCTGCCAGATAAGTACCTAGTTCTTCCTTCCCTAAATCTTCCATCGAAAAGCTCTCCGTATTCCAGAATCCAGTGATCGCAACGACTGCAATAAAGATTGCAGCAACAGCCAGCATTGGAATTACCCAGGCAGGATAGTCAGACTTTAATTGAACAACTGGTTTATCTATAGTTTTAGCAATTACACTGCTTTCTAGCTGCTCAAAATAACCTTCAGGCACTGTAAATCCAGCAGGATCAT
>JBBSPH010000227.1:0-4648 GCA_038258985.1 Flavobacteriales bacterium | reverse complement strand
CTTCCTTCATTTCTTCCACACCAGTTCCAGATTTTGCGCTCAGCGAAATTACAATGGTTTCTGGCGAGCGTTTTTTGATCTGTTTGGTGATTTCTGCATGTTCCAATCCGGTTATTTCGTCCAGTTTATTCAGGACGACAATGACGGGTTTGTCTGGAAATTTCTCCTTTAGAATCTGGATGCGCATCAGGCAATGCACGATCCGCGGGTTTGAATTGAGCTGGGTAGCATCCAACAGATACAACACCAGTCTGGATTGCTCTGCCTTGGTATAGCTGCGCTGGATACCCATTGATTCAATAGTATCAGTTGTTTCACGTATCCCGGCCGTATCAATAAACCGGAAGCGAATTCCCGCTATATTGATTTCATCTTCAATACTGTCCCGCGTCGTTCCCGCAATCTCGCTCACAATAGCCTTATCTTCATTGAGCAGTGCGTTGAGGAGTGTAGATTTACCAACGTTTGGCTCGCCCACGATAGCGATCGGGATTCCTGTTTTCAAAACGTTGCCCAGCGCAAAAGAATCAATGAGTTTACGCAGGGTTTGCTGTGCATCTGACAATAATTTTTTGAGTCCGTCACGGTCGGCGAACTCCACATCTTCCTCGCCAAAATCCAGTTCCAGCTCAATCATACTGGAAAAGTTCAATAATTGTTTACGTAGTTCCTGCAACTCACTGGAAAAACCGCCGCGCATTTGCTGCAATGCAATCTGATGGGCAGTTGCACTTTCGCTAGCAATTAGGTCTGCGACAGCTTCTGCTTGGGACAGGTCCATTTTCGCATTCAAGAATGCCTGCAACGTGAACTCACCAGCTTGTGCTGCTCGTGCACCATTACGAAGGCACAACCCAATGATTTCTTGTTGGATATAAATCGATCCGTGGCAGGAAATCTCCACTACATCCTCACCCGTGTAGGATCGTGGTGCGTCAAAACGGGTCAACAGCACCTGGTCAACCATCCGGTCACCGTCATGAAGGTGGCCAAGTGTTACAGAATTTGGTTTCAGATGGTCAAAATTTCGTAATTCTCGATCTCTACTATTATCGTCACTGCCATCACTGCCATCACTGCCATCACTGCGGTCACTGCGGTCACTGCGCGGAGTCGAAGTGAGCGGAACAAAAATACCCGCCGCAATCACATGAGCATTATCGCCCGACAAGCGTATTACTGCAATTGCGCCAGAGCCCGCGGGAGTAGCCAGGGCTACAATGGTATCGTTTTTAAACATATCACAAAGGTACGGGTATAGCACAACCTACACCGTAACGCCACGCAAAACTGTCGCTCAAATTCTTGTTTTACGGTAAACGCGCCTATCTTCAAAGTCCTAAAATCTACAACTATGAACTATATTAAACTCGTTGCTGGGATTTGTGTTGTGTTCGCTTTCGCGAAAACGAACTCGCAAGAAAACCTTACCTACCAACAACCGTCTGAAGAGATCATGCAGCTGGTGGATTACGACCGCCCGCCCACTACGCTCATTGACAAAGACACAAAAAATATGATCCTGCTGTACAGGGACACCTATAAATCCATCGCCGAGCTGTCCGAGGAGGAATTGCGTCTGGGAGGACTGCGTATCAATCCAAAGACCAACATAGGCAGCCGGACTACCTTTTATGATAAGGTGATGATCCAAAAAGTAGGGTCTAAAGAAATGAAGGCAGTCACCGGACTTCCCACGCAACCTAGATTATCAAATCTCAACTGGTCGCCAGATGAGTCCATGATCGCGATGACACACACGACCGATAATGGAACTGAAGTCTGGGTACTGGACGTGGAAAAATCAATGGCTATGCGATTAACTGACGATACGGTCAATGCAAACATGGGCAATCCCGTGGACTGGTTCAAGGACGGAAAATCCTTATTGGTAAAAATGTTGTCTGACAAGCGGGAAGCACTGATTGATACCAGTGTGGAAATCCCTACAGGACCTACCATATCAACCAGCGATGGATCTAAGGCACAAAATAGAACCTATCAGGATCTGTTGAA
This sequence comes from Flavobacteriales bacterium, assembly GCA_038258985.1. Classification (GTDB taxonomy): domain Bacteria; phylum Bacteroidota; class Bacteroidia; order Flavobacteriales; family Flavobacteriaceae; genus Nonlabens. The sequence goes on along the minus strand of JBBSPH010000227.1, from coordinate 2,632 downwards.
AAACCCATCTGACGAGCACAATTTTGAGCAGTTGGCATTAAGCAAACTAGTTAAAGTGAACCTTGACGGAACGGCAACTGATTATTTACCAGGAGCGATGTACGCCGGTGTATCTTTTTCTCCAGACGGTACGCACATCATGGTGTCCCAATTGCAGAAACCATTTTCCTACATAGTTACCTATGATCGTTTCCCACAGCAATCTGCAGTTTATGACGCGACTGGAAAATTAGTGGCGCAAGTCAATGACGTGCCACTTATAGAAGAGATGCCACAAGGCTTTATGGCAGAACGTGAGGGAAAACGGGATATGTCCTGGCGAGCCGACAAGCCGCATACATTGATGTTTGCCACAGTTTTGGATAAAGGAGATCCGGAAGTAGAAGTTCCATACAGAGATGCCGTTTACAGTTGGGAAGCACCCTTTAAAGAAGGCTCCCAAACCGAGTTGTTGAAAACTAAAGATCGGTTTTCGGGAATAACCTTCGGTGATGATGACACCGCAATTGCTTATGATTACTGGTGGAACACAAGAAATAGCCGAACCTATTTGTTTAATCCTAGCGATGCAACCCAAACTTCCAAAGTCTTGTTCGACCGCAGTTATCAAGATGTCTACTCTGACCCGGGAAGTTTTGTTACTATGGAGAATGAGTACGGTAAGGATGTGTTGAAGCTTGACGGCAATAATGCTTACCTCATGGGCGATGGTTATTCTGATAAAGGTCAGTTCCCTTTTATTGATAAAATGGATCTAGAAAAGGTTTCTACAAAGCGCATCTACGAATCTGCGTATACCAACAGAAAAGAAACTTTAGTGGAAGCACTGGACATGGATAAAGGTGAAGTCCTTGTGCGTGTAGAAGGCCCAACAGAATTTCCTAATTATTACATCCGCAATATCAATAAAAAGAACAAACTGGATCAAATCAGTTATTTTGAAAACCCTTTTTCTGGTTTGCAGAACGTGCATAAGGAGTTGATTACTTACAAGCGCGACGATGGTGTTGACTTGAGTGCGACACTTTACTTGCCACCTAATTATGACCGCAAGAAAAAAGAAAAACTTCCCATGCTTGTTTGGGCATACCCACGTGAGTTCAAGGATGCCGCAAGCGCTGGACAAAATACCTCAAACCCCAACGAGTTTATTTACCCTAGTTATGGAAGCTTTGTATATTGGGTAATGAAGGGTTATGTGGTGTTGGACGATGCAGCTTTCCCAATTATAGGCGAGGGTGACGAGGAGCCAAATGACACCTTCCTTAAACAACTGGTTGCCAACGGTAAAGCCGCGATCGATGCAGTTGATGGGATGGGATATATTGATAGAAATAGAGTAGGAGTGGGCGGCCATAGTTATGGTGCATTTATGACGGCAAATCTGCTGGCACACTCCAATCTTTTTGCGGCAGGAATAGCTCGTTCAGGAGCTTATAACCGCACGTTAACGCCATTTGGATTCCAGAGTGAGGAGCGCAACTATTGGGAAGCGCCAGAAATCTACAATACCATGTCACCCTTCATGAATGCAGAAAAAGTGGATGAGCCAATACTTTTGGTTCATGGGCAAGCAGATAATAACAGTGGGACTTATCCACTACAAAGCGAGCGTTATTTCAATGCCTTAAAGGGTTTAGGCGCTACGGCTAGACTTGTCATGCTACCTAAGGAAAGCCACGGTTATGCTGCTAAAGAGTCGATCCTTCACGTATTGTGGGAGCAGGATCAATGGTTGGATAAATACGTAAAGAACAAACCAGTTGAAAATGAGGTTGTTCCTACCGATAAGATGAAGGGATAATACCTTTCTCAAAAAACTCAAAAATGCGATTCCTTAAAAGAATCGCATTTTTGGTCATCAAACATTAGCGATGTTGAGACACAGAATGACTTGCGTTCACTTTAAGAATTCACGTGACGTATGACAAAGGACTTGTTTTAGTCAAACTAAGGTATTCAAGCATATAATTTACGATGAACTAGTCTTACGTCTTTCGTCGGCGCAATAAGTGCGCAGCGATTGGCAGCAAATCATATGTCGGCAAGAAATGTGCGTGGTATATCATGAGCTGGTCGTAAGTCAAATCTGCCGTAATTTTGCAGCATGTATTCAAAGGAAGAAGCAAAGCAGGTGCGTCAGGATTTCTGGACGTTTTTTGGAAAGCGGTACGATCGCAAATGGACGCTGTACAATACTAAAATCAAGGATATTGTACTTAAATTTTCCATGGAAGACCCGCGAGCTATTGTTTCCATTGATATTGAACACGCAGACGAGATCTTCCGGCAGTATTATTTTGAGAAGTTTATTAGCCTTCAGACAATCATGAGGCAGGAGGTAAGTGAAGACCTTATTTTTGAGCAGAACTATACGCTGGAATCTGGGAAGGTGATTTCACGCATCTACATCTATCGCGAGCCTTATAAGATTACCAGAAAAACGGACTGGCCAGCGGTCTATGAATCTTTTTACGAGTACATGGACAAGATGGAATCCTTTTTCTGGGAATACCGGGATTTTATAGAGGACTAATATTTTGGATTCTAAGTTCAAGGTGGTCAGTTCAAAGTTTGAGATTGAAAATATCCAATTCATATTTTTTGAAAGAGATAGTCATCTGATAAATTG
>JBBSPH010000226.1:0-4690 GCA_038258985.1 Flavobacteriales bacterium | reverse complement strand
TAACAGTAACCTCATGGCGATCAACACATCTGGATCGTCGTCAACGATCAATATTTTGGCATTCTTTAACTGCATAGGTACAATGATACAAAATGATTAGCGTCCAGATAACGATGAAAGATCGCTTCGCTAAAAGACAAATGACGAATGACTAATCCATAGCTATTTAAAGATCATCGTTTATCAATTCTATAATTATGAATTTTGAGCGTGGTATACCTATTCCCAGAAACAGAATCACAAACCAGAAGCGATAGCTCAACCACACCTACACTGCTTTGATGGCATCATTTAAATTTTTAATCGGATACGAATGATACAAAATTTAGTAGTTCCGTTAATTTAGTTCGCTTTCGCAAAAATGGAATACTTATATCATTAAGAAAAACCATCTTTTTCTGATCAACCTTGACCTGCTGCAACTGTATAATGAAGTTAAAAATAGGTCAGGTACTGCGTTAAGGACCTGCCTGTCGTGCCTCTGGCAGGCAGGTTGCAGCGGAAATCCTTTTTGAGATGGAGCGATAGCTATTTCTCAAAAAGATTGTAGCGAAAAGCCCGACCATCACGCGCTAGCGGGATGGGAACGCCCTAATTATCATCTCTATGTCTTCCCTGTTCCAACACCGCACAGGTTGTGTATCAAAACCGAACACCTTTATTTTAATCCATGACGTTATATTACTGACAGTCAAAGGGTTTTGGTTTTGGCATCATTATGCCAAACAATACTGTAAATCAATACGAATACATGGACATACCATTAGAAAAAAAACGATTCACAACCAAAACCATCCTAATGATCGCCGGTGGTGTGCTGCTACTGGCTCTAATCATTTTTGTGATTATTTCGTCCACGGGTGGTTCTAAACTCAATGTAGAGAAGGAGCGCATCAGTATAGCCGCTGCTACCAACGGTGTTTTTCAAGAAAATATTCCTGTTAACGGTATCGTGCTGCCCATCACAACCATTTATCTCGATGCGCTGGAAGGTGGCCGCGTAGAAGAGAAATTTGTAGAGGATGGTGCCATCATGAAAAAAGGCGATCCCATCCTGCGGTTATCAAATACAGATCTAGAATTGAGTCTGGTCAATCAAGAAACGCAGGTATACAATCTGCTCACCCAGATGCAGATTTCCCAGAACGCTGCGCGCACCAATACCATCAATCGCGTTAACCAATTTACTGATGTGGAAAGTGACCTGATCGAATCCAAACGACTGTATGACCTCAACAAAGGGCTGGTAGAAAAAGGTGTGATTGCCCGTCAAGAATTTCTCAAGGCCCAGAATGACTATAACTATCAGAAAGAACGCATGCGTCTTTCCAAACAGATATTGAAGCAGGATACACTATCCGTTAGACAGGAAAGCGGACAGGCACAAAATTCTTATGCAAGAACCCAAAATGCCCTGGAATTAATGCGCAGAAAAGTTGCCGATTTGGTAGTACGGGCTCCAGTCAATGGACAGCTTACCTCACTGGATGCAGAGATAGGCCAATCCAAAAATAAGGGAGAGCGATTGGGACAGATTGATGTTTTGAGTGGTTTTAAAGTACGTGCCGACATTGACGAGCACTACATTTCTAGAATTGCAAACGGGCAGACTGGGTCATTCGATTTTGGTGGTAAGAGCTACTCACTGGAGATCAAAAAGGTTTTCACACAAGTGACCAATGGTCGGTTTCAGGTAGATATGGTCTTTACACAAGAGGTTCCAGAAGGTATACGCCGCGGTCAGACGTTGCAAATAAGACTGGCATTGAGCCAGGAGAAGCAGGCGATGCTTATCCCAAAAGGAGGCTTTTTTCAACAAACGGGTGGTAACTGGATCTTTAAGGTCAGTGACGACGGTACATCTGCCTACAAAGTAGACATAAGACTGGGCAGTCAAAACACAGAATATTACGAAGTCCTTAGCGGACTACAACCCGGAGACAAGGTAATTACTAGTAGTTATGATAACTATGGTGATGTGCAGGAGCTGGTATTGAAGGAGTAAAAAATGCTTGCTCGAGCGTAGTCGAGAGCTCTTTACATGTTAAAAAGTTTTTGACTTCCAATAAAGGTCTCGACTCCGCTCGACCAGGCATGGTAAAGCCAAACAAAATTTGAAAATTAATAATATCATATCATGAGAAATCGAATGACACCACTTAGACTACAAAGAAACTGGAAGAATAAAGCATTTGCAAGAGAACAAGGTGACCCAGTACGTTTCCGCAATCCTAGATTCTAAAAACCGAACCCACTTTTAAAACAAATACAATGATCAAAATAACCGATTTAGAAAAATACTACGCTACAGAAGAAGTACGCACCGTTGCCCTCAACAAGCTGACGTTTGAAGTCAACGAGGGTGAGTTTGTCGCCATCATGGGACCATCCGGTTGCGGGAAGTCAACGCTGCTTAATATTCTGGGACTATTGGACGATCCCGATGGCGGTAGCTTTGTCTTTAACGGCATCGAGGTCGCCGGTTTCAACGAGCGCAAACGGGCAGATTTGAGAAAGCACAACATCGGCTTTGTGTTCCAAAGCTTTAACCTCATCGATGAATTGACTGTTTTTGAAAACGTAGAACTGCCCTTGATTTATACAGGGGTGAAAGCGGCAGAGCGTAAACAACGCGTGGAAGAAGTCCTTGAAAAAATGGGCATCATGCACCGCCGCAAGCACTTCCCGCAACAGCTTTCTGGTGGACAGCAACAACGCGTTGCCGTAGCCAGAGCGGTGGTAAACAAACCCAAACTCATCCTGGCTGATGAGCCGACAGGTAACCTGGACAGCGCCAACGGTAATGAGGTTATGGACCTGCTCATAGAACTCAACCAGGCAGGAACCACCATCATTATGGTAACTCACAGTGAGCACGATGCAAAATACAGCCACAGGATCATCCGGATGCTGGACGGTCAAAAAGTGACAGAGAATATTCTCGCAGATTATAAAGGCGTTGTTGAAGCTTAGCAGGGAGCTTTTTTCCGCTTTCGCGAAAAAAGACGAAAGACGAAAGACGAAAGATTATCAAATTAAGATACTCAACAACTCAAAGACACACAAATTAGAAAACCATGATCAAAAACGACATAAAAACGGCTTGGCGAGCGTTGAGAAAAAACAAGCTTTTCTCACTCATCAACATTGCTGGATTATCAGTAGGCCTTTGTGCCTGTTTGAGCGTTGCTACTATCGTGATTGATGATTTGTCCTATGACAGCCATTGGGAAAATAAGGACACTATTTATCGGGTGTTGAGTATTGAGCCAACTGTTGGTGGGACTGGTGAAAAAATGGCTTCTTCCTTTGCTGGTTTAGAAAGCGCTCTGCCAGATAACTTTCCGGAGGTGGAGAATCTTGTAAGTATTTATACCGGTAATTTAAATTTCAAGATCGATGCAAATAAGGACAATATAACGCCCACCAGAATTATAGATACCTATATTAAGGTTTGGGACGTACTTGACTTCACCATTCTACAAGGGAATCCGCAGGAACTAGTCAGCGGTACGGCAAACCTGGTCATTACTAAAAGTTTTAAGGAAGAATATTTCCCTACGGTAGATCCAGTAGGAAAAATTATAAGTGACGTACCATCATTCGGCGAAACACCTAAAGAATATATCATTACCGGAATTATTGAAGATATTCCAAGTAACACCCATTTGCGGGCGCAGGCAATCGTTATTCATAAATCGCGCGTTGAGGCTTTAGAAAAGGAACAATATGGCAGTTTCAGCCAGTTCTACATGACTGTCAAACCAGGAACAGATATCACAGCGCTCACTGAAAAAGTAAACCTGTGGTATGCAGATTTTGTGGGTACGGATAAAGCCTATCAGTACGAATTTCAACCGATTGAAGATGTCTATCTACATTCAGAATTTGAGACCTATCAAGAAATACAGGGAGATTATTCTACTATTTTCATTCTTTCAGGGATAGCAATCCTACTACTGGTCATCGCCTGCATCAACTTTATCAACCTGAGCGCTTCCCGCAGTTTACAACGCATCAAAGAAGTAGGAGTACGCAAGATTCTAGGCGCTGGCAATCGAGCGATCACCCGTCAATTTATGGTAGAAGCCATTCTGTATTTTGGCATTTCAACCATCGTTGCTACCACTGCATATTACTTGACACTGCCGTTGTTGGAATCATTTGTGGGTCATGATCTTCAACTAACCTTTGCAAGCGATCTGCAATTGCTGGCGTTGGGATATGGCGTTGTTTTACTGGTGAGCATTTTTGTAGGCCTCTATCCCGCCCTATTGATGTCCCGACTTAAGGCAGCAGCAAGTTTAAAAGGCTCCATAAAAACGTCGGGAGCAAACTTTCAACCCTTCGTGCAAAAAAGTCTGGTCACTTTTCAGTTTGCCATTTCCATGGTGGTTTTGATTGCCCTTGTTGTTGTGGATAACCAGGTGAGTTTTATGAAACAAAAGGATCTGGGCTATGATACGGAAAATCTGCTGGCGATTTCAAACATATCTTGGGATAACAAGGCAGCCGCTTTTAAGGAACGGTTACTTCAAATACCTGGTGTTACAAATGCCAGCGTAACGTCCTTTTTACCTGGAACCGGGTCAGTTTACATGAGTAGAAATACGGAGGATCCATTGAACCCAGGTCAGTTTTTCAATGTAGGATTTATCAAGGGCGATCTTGATCTGGCTACCACACTTGG
>JBBSPH010000225.1:0-4691 GCA_038258985.1 Flavobacteriales bacterium | reverse complement strand
AACTTTCCTTTAATACGACGTACAGGTGTATTAAAATACTCATCCCATGCAGGTACCTCATGACCTTTCAATACGATCCAGACGGCGGTCATACGCCATAAATCTGCAGGATTGAAAGGTTCCTTGACATTAGCGATAGCTGCATAAAGCCGCTTATAGCGCACGATGTCATAGGTGGTTTCTGCGATAAACCCACGATCTCGTGAGCCCCATCGCGTATCGCGTTTTAGAATTTTTTGTATGGCCTGATCTGCATATTTTCCTTCGTTAAATATCTGGTGCAGTGCATCAACGGTTCCCTGTACTAAATTGTGGTGAAATCTCATGCGGCAAAAATACAGCTAACTTATGGCTATAAATCATAGAAAATGGCTGTTTTTTGCACAAGGAGGTTGACTGTCTAGTGTTTAATTCTCCAAAGGAATTTAGCAAGAACTTTTATATTGTTCGCTTTCGCGAAAGCGAACTCAAAAGAGGTAAAAGTGCAGACCGCCACATCCCGTAAATCAACACATATGCACTACAGAGTTATACCATTCTTTCTTCTATTGCTAATTTCCTGCAAGGAGGAATCACCACTTGAGTCAGATGAAGAAAACGTTTCGGCAATTGAGTTGACAAGTCTTTCCAGTGACTCCACCAGTATCCGTGCACTTCAACGTGGTGATAATGAATTTTGGTTTGCAGGAAGTTCTGGTAGTTATGGAAAAGTTATAGATAGTTTGGGAACTGTAGCCTTTGGTAAGGTGATCTACAACGGGATGGAAAACCTTGAATTTAGGTCTATTGCAGTTACAACGGACTATACCTATATACTTACGGCAGGAAATCCCGCGCTCATTTACCAAATCTCACATGAGAATGACTCTCTTGCTTTGGTGTATGAGGAAAGTGGGGAAAAGGTATTCTATGATAGCCTTCAATTTTGGGATGACATGAATGGCATTGCCATGGGCGATCCACAGCAAGATTGTTTTACGTTATTGATTACCAGAAATGGTGGCGAAAATTGGGATAAAATACCTTGTAGTTCTTTGCCAGCGCTAATTGAAGGTGAGGCGGCCTATGCGGCAAGTAATTCAAATATCGCATTGCAAGGCGACCACATTTGGCTAGCAACTGGTGGTCAGGCAGCTCGATTGTTACATAGTCCGGATCGAGGTAAATCATGGGAAGCTCTAGAAACGCCAATAACCAGCGGTGGCGAAATGACCGGTATTTATGCGGTAGATTTTTTTGACGATCAATTGGGTATCATTATAGGAGGTGATTGGAATGATCAAAAGAATAAAAGTGCCAACAAGGCGCTGACCACCGATGGTGGAAAAACCTGGAAATTGATCGCAGACGGTGAGGGCCCTGGCTATTCTAGCGATATATCTTTTATACCGGGAACAGAAGGAAAGGAATTATTAGCGGTAGGAATGCCAGGTATTTGGTGGAGCGGTGATCAAGGAGCAAGTTGGAAACAATTATCTACCGAAGGTTTTTATACCATTGCATTTACAAATAAATCCAAAGGTCTTCTGGCTGGAAAATACAAGATGAATTCCTTTGAGTTAAAAAGAACCGAGGACTAACCGATAAACGACAAAACATCACATATGTTAACTATCTGTTTTTTAATTAATTGAATTATTTATTACTGTGAACGGTCAATTTTAAACGGCAAATCACAGATTTAATCCAACGTCTACCTACTTTTATCTCGGTTTAAGTAAATAAGCACTGATTTGAAAATTATTGTTTATTAAAATAAGGCGGTGGAGATCGCCATTTAAAAGAGAGGAGAAGTCCTCTCTTTTTTTATGCGCTTAATTTAGATTGCCAGCTCTAACGTACGGAATTTAAAATTTCATTTACCGCTACCTGATAATTTTTAGTATTTCCTGCTTTTTTTATTTTCTTAAAAACCTTTTGCGGACTATCAAACTGCTCAGCAAAATAACCCCAAAATCCTTGCATCTTCATTTTGATGGGTGTGGGCCCCTGGAGGTAATCGTCGTATTGCTGGAATATGCGATCATGAAAATTGCGGAATACTTCCCAACGATCAACAGGATAATCCCGTAGATCATGCTGAATCATATGCGGCAACCATGGATCTGCGATCAGCCCTCGCCCGATCATAAAATGATTGATGGATGAGAACCTTTCCCGTCTATCGGTAAAAGCGTCCACACTCGTAATATCACCATTGTAATATAGAATATGCGGTGCTGCATCGATACAGTCTTGAAAAGCGTCCAGATGGACGCCACCCTTGTACAATTGTTTTCCCGTACGTGCATGAATGGCAATATTTTTTAACGGGTATTTTTTAAGCGTTTCAAAGGCCTCCAGAATTTCCGTAGTTTCCTCGTAGCCCAATCTCATTTTCATAGATATGGTCACGTCAGTTTCTCTGTGTACGCGATCAAGAATCAAGTCTATTTGCTCATGGTTGCAGATAAGGCCAGAACCCATACCGCGCTTGGTTACCATAGGGTAGGGACAACCGAGATTCCAATTGAGCTCAGTATAACCCAGAGATTTGATATAATTTGCCGCAAGTAGGAACTCATCCGGATCTGCCGTCATGACTTGTGGAATCAATTCTGGAACAAGGTTGTTTTCTGGAGCTAAATCAAGTTGGTACGATTGTTTGATTTCCAATTTCCCATTAAACCGTATATAAGGAGCATAAAAAACATCAATTCCACCGAAAAACTTATGAAACGCATTGCGGAATCTAAAATCGGTGAAGCCTTGTAATGGCGATGAAATAAGTTTAAAATCGTTTGCCATCAATTTGTTTTATAGACCCTTGTCAAGTCCAAGATATTAATCCCGTTCGTTTCTAATCCCTTGACTTTTTTACTTATAAATCGTACACTCTCATCATAATACAGTGGGACAATAGCCGCATTGTCGATAATCAGGGAGTCCATTTTTATGTATAATTTTTTACGTTCCTGCCTATCTGAACTTTTCAAAGCTTGCTCATAGTAGGTATCGTAAACCGCATTTGAAAAATGGGTATAATTCGAACCGTTGGGAGCAAAGTTTTTGGAATAGAATAAGGAGAGATAATTCTCTGCATCTGGGTAATCTGCAATCCAACTCGATCGGTAGATATCTAACTGCCCAGCGCTACGCGCCTGGCGCAAGGTAGATGGCGGCATCACATCGATTTCTACCGTAATGCCTATTTTCTCCAATTCCTTTTGAATGTACTCGCACAGGTCAAGGTAATTAGCATTGGTACTGATTCTAATTTCTGGGTTTTGGTCGCCAGTTTCCTGTTTATACTCTGCCACCAGTTTTCTGGCAGCGCTTGTATCATAATTATATCCACTTATCTGACCACCAGCAGGAAGTCCAGCGGGAATAAAACCACTCGTGGCAGGAATGCCAATATTATTTCTAAGATACTTGATCATCTGAGCACGATCAAACCCAAGGTTTATGGCGCGGCGCAGCTTTAAGTTTTGCAGCTCCGGTGTTTTACTGTCCAATTGCAACCCTAGGTATTCCGTATTTAGAAATGGCGCCTTGATCATATTTACCGTGGTCGTGTAGGTCGGTTTTAAATCGCCTTGAGTGGTCAACAATTCATCCTTATAACTGGGATCTATGGCATTAATAAAATCTAGATTACCTTGCGCAAACTCTAGAAATTCTGATTGTTTGTCATTTTTAAATGTAATTGCAATAGCCTCAAGATAAGGCAGTTGTTTACCATTTTCATCCTGCTCAAAGTAGTAGGCATTACGCCGCAACACCAATTTTACATTTTCTTCCCACCGCTTTTTATAAAATGGCCCAGTGCCAATAGGATTTGTGCGCTGCTCATAATCGCTTGCTAAACGACTTGCTTCTGGGATAATCGAACAGTATTTCATGGTCAATAATCCTAAAAAAGCAGGAAAAGGTTGGTGCAGCTCAATTTTCAGCTTGCGCTCTGTGATGACGTCAATACGTTTAACATTGCTCATAACCCAAGCACCGGGAGATGCTAGGTCAGGGTCAATCAATCGCTCTAGAGAATATTTAACGTCAGCGGCGGTAACTTTTTGCACCTCCTGCGAGGTTTTTCCCGCACCTTGCGGTTGATTAAAAGCGCGGTTGGAATGAAAGTATATCCTTTCTTTTAAGGTGAATAAATAGGTTGTTCCATCTGCGTTAACTGTCCAGTTATCAGCTAGATCAGGAATCACTTCGAGATCTTTGTCTAGTTTGACTAATCCATTGTAGATCAGATTGCAGACCCAGATATTGCGTTGATCCTTTGAAAATGCCGGATCCAGACTGGTAATATTTGCATGCTCGTTATACCTAAAGACCGTAGCATCATCAATAGCTATTTGATCATCTGCACAGCCCGTTGCAAGAATGCATAGAATTAGAATAGAGAGTGCCCATTTCATCGGCGGCAAAGATACTGGTTACGCTGGCATAAAATGGAATCCCATTAGTTGCAATAGCTGGCGATTTGTTCGCTTTCGCCCTTCGACAAGCTCAATGTGAACTTCTTCGTCGGAAACTCCTTGAAAGCGAAAAACCTATATATTTTATCCAAATAATATGCTACGGTAAAATTTTCCAACTCTGGCGAGACTGGGTATCTTTGCAAACTGGAAATATCCTATGAACGCAGTCACTGACAAGAAATCTGTTGCATTTTACACGCTGGGCTGCAAGCTCAATTT
>JBBSPH010000224.1:0-4692 GCA_038258985.1 Flavobacteriales bacterium | reverse complement strand
TGTTTTTTGCACGACCAGCGAGGAATAGTAGGAGACCAGTAACAATCAGCATAAAACCAACGAGAATTACATTACCGCCAAACAGCGATTCTAATTCTTCCTCAAACATTAACCCAACAAAAACCGCGGGAATCATTGACAAAATAATCTTTACTGAAAATTGAGTTTCTTCATTCCATTGGAAAGAAAAAAGCCCTTTCAACAATTCTAGAATATCTTTTCTAAAAACTACGATGGTACTCAGCGCGGTGGCAAAATGAAGGACTACCGTGAACATCAAACTTTCTTCAGGAACCGAATTATCGCCTAGAATGGCTTTACCCAATTCCAAATGACCACTGGAAGAAACAGGCAAGAATTCGGTCATTCCTTGGATGGCTCCAAGGATAATCGCATCAATAAGCTCCATTATATATCTGGATCTAAAAGGATCGCATACACTTGTATCCCAAAACCAATAATTACCAGCGCAGGTGCCAGTCTTATACGTTGCCAAGAAAAAATTTCTGGATTGAAAACATTCGGATCATCGCTGCCACCGCCTATCATAAGGATAAAGCCCAGCGCAATCACCGCCAGACCAGCAATCATCCATATATAATTCTTCTTCTTGAATACAAACCCAAAAACAGGCTTGACATAATCAGGCTCGGTGGTTTTGACAGGTTCATTTTTCTTGATAGGTTTTGCCATAATTCAATTTATAATTCAACAGCTTAAAATCGCAATCTGGCTGTTGGTTTGTCCGCTTTCGCGAAAGCGAGATAATCTAAAGCCAACTTACACTTTATTCACGCCACAATTAAATCTTTTCTCTTGTCTCTTTATTCTTGCTTCTATTTCCAGAAGAGTGATCAATAATACAACTGGTCCGTTCTCAAATTCAAGTACCGCGTCGTTGCAAAAAACGTACTGATCAAACTGATCAAAACGCCAAAAACCAAAACGCCCACAAACAAAATGGCCAACATTTTATAATTCTGCAAGATCTCCAACTCTGGCACATAACCATCCATCCAATACACGACGACACCAAGAGCAGCTAATGCTAGCAGGGCGCCAATGAATCCTAGTTTAATACTAGTCAGGATAAATGGTTTACGTATAAAACCTTTGGTCGCGCCTACCATTTGCATGGTTTTAATGGTAAATCGTTTGGCATAAATGGACAACCTAATTGAACTATTGATCAATAGAAAAGCGATAAAAATAAAGACACCGCTCACCACCAGCATCCAGAAAGAGATGCGTTTTACATTCTCATTTAATAGAGAAACCAGCGGTTTATCATAGCTCACTTCTTGCACAAAACTTTTTGCAGCAAGGTCGTCTGCAATTTGCTGGATCTGGCTATCGTCCACAAAACTGGCATTCAATCGTACGTCAATGGAATTGGGAATCGGATTAAAACCGTCGAGTTTTGCGACGAAATCCTCGCCCAGATCTTCGATAGTTTTTTTAGCACCTTCTTCGCTACTTACAAAAACAGCACTTTTGGTATAATCTGCCATTTGGAGTGACTTCTCCAGCTGTTGCATTTCTACATCCTTGGCAGTGTCCTTAAAATAGATGGACATAGGAACCTGCTCACGGAAATAGTCCGCTAATTTCTGGCTGTTCAAAAGGAAAAATCCCTGGAGACCCAACATAAAAAGCACCAAGAATACACTAATCACTACCCAAAAATAGGAACTGAACAAGCGGCGTTTTTGATAGGAAGACGATGAAGCCATAAATCGCAATAGGTTTAAGCCCACAAAAATAACAAAGTTCGCGAGCTGTCTTGGATTACAACGCCATAAGTTTCTTACTTGTTGCAAACAGCCTATTTTTGTGCCCTTAATACGAGAACATGTTATTGTACGACCACAAGGAAATTGAGAAGAAATGGCAAAATTACTGGGCAGAAAATGGCACTTTTCAAGCTCAAAACCATTCTGAAAAACCCAAGTTTTACGCACTCGATATGTTTCCGTATCCTAGCGGTGCTGGGCTACACGTGGGTCACCCCTTAGGTTATATCGCCAGTGATATCGTTTCTCGTTACAAGCGCCACACTGGTTTTAACGTGTTGCATCCTATGGGTTATGACAGTTTCGGTTTGCCGGCAGAGCAGTACGCGATCCAGACGGGTCAACATCCTGCGATCACGACTAAAGACAACATCGCACGATATCGCGAGCAGATGGACCGCATCGGGTTTAGTTTTGACTGGTCGCGTGAGATAAAAACTTCGTCGCCAGATTATTATAAATACACGCAGGAGATTTTCATCATGCTGTTTGACAGCTGGTACGATAATATTGCTGATAAAGCACGCCCTATAAGTGAGTTGGAATTTTGCTTTCGCGAAAGCGGAACAACTTCCATCAACGCTGCAACTAACGAAGATTTGCGACAGTTCACAGCAGCCGATTGGAACTCTTTTATCGAACAAGAACAACGAGAAATATTACTAGATTATCGCTTGACTTTTCTAGCCGATACGGAAGTAAATTGGTGTCCAGCATTAGGTACAGTACTTGCCAATGACGAGATCGTCAACGGTGTTTCAGAACGTGGCGGTCATCCAGTCGTGCGCAAAAAAATGCGTCAGTGGATGATGAGAATTAGCGCATTTGCAGAGCGATTATTGAGTGATCTTGATGGTCTCGATTGGAGTGAATCTATCAAAGAAATTCAAAGGAATTGGATTGGAAAATCCATAGGTTCCATGGTTACTTTTAAACTTGAAGGGAACTTTCCCCTTGGGGGAAATGCCGCCGGCAATGGGAATAAGATTGACGTATTTACAACACGACCAGACACAATATACGGCGTGACCTTCATGACACTAGCTCCAGAACACGAGCTGGTCGATATCATTACCACCGCAGAGCAAAAAGCTGCTGTTGAGGCTTACAAAAAAGCAACATCAGCCAGATCAGAGCGTGAGCGTATGGCAGATGTTAAGACGATCTCTGGAGTATTCACAGGAGCTTATGCATTGCACCCATTGAGCGGAGAAAAAATTCCGGTTTGGATAGGCGATTATGTATTGGCAGGTTATGGAACAGGCGCAGTAATGGCAGTTCCGTGTGGCGATGAGCGTGATCATGCTTTTGCCAACTATTTCGCAGGTCAAAATGGAATGCCAGAAATCAAAAACATTTTCAAGGACGTTGATATTAGCGAAGAAGCTTATGCAGCAAAAGACGACACTAAAATCACCAACAGCGAGTTCCTAAACGGAATGAGTTACAAGTCTGGCGCAATGACAGCAGCGATTGAAAAGCTGGAAGAAGTTGGCGCCGGAAAAGGAAAAACGAACTACCGTTTGCGCGATGCGGTGTTCTCCAGACAGCGTTATTGGGGCGAGCCTTTCCCAGTTTATTATAAGGACGGTTTACCACAAATGATCGACCGCAAACATTTGCCACTAGAATTACCAGAAGTGGACGAATATTTACCAACAGAAGACGGCGCGCCACCACTAGGCCGCGCAACCTACTGGAGTTGGTGCACGCAAGAAAACAAAGTTGTTTCCAATGACGACGATCGCGATTGTGTATATCCGTTAGAATTGAACACCATGCCAGGCTGGGCAGGAAGTTCTTGGTATATGTTTAGATACATGGATGCGAATAATGAGAACGAGATGTTCTCCAGCGAAGCGCAAGAGTATTGGGAGAATGTAAATCTATATATAGGAGGTAGCGAGCACGCTACAGGTCACTTATTGTACAGTAGGTTTTGGGTAAAGTTGCTGCATGATCTTGGAAAAGTCACGGTCAACGAGCCTTTTAAAAAGATGATCAATCAAGGGATGATTTTGGGGGAATCATTCTTTGCTGATAAAATAGAAGTCAAAATGGCCTCATCTAATAGCGAAAACAATCTGTTTTTAGGTTGCTCGGTAGACTCCAAAATTAAAGTAGATAATGTCATTACTCATGAAGGTATTGATTACACTGTTTTGAATAGAATTAAAAATGGTTATCGTATTGAATTCGCGCACAATTATGTGAATAGTGATAATCTACTTACTAGCGCAGACTATTACTCAATTTTAAAATTTGACTTCGGTTATGGGAAGGAAGGCGTCGATGGAGGTTTAGCAAATATTGTTTGGTTTGATGACAATGGATTGGATGAAAAAGCTGAAGATAGATATATTTTTTTACATCGTGAAGCAGAAAAAATGTCCAAGTCAAAATACAACGTAGTCAATCCAGACGATATCTGCGATCAATATGGAGCTGACACCTTGCGTTTGTATGAGATGTTTCTAGGTCCGCTAGAGCAGGCCAAGCCATGGAATACGGCAGGAATTACAGGAGTTTATGGCTTTATGAAAAAGCTATGGAAGTTGTATCACGATGAAAATAGTTTCAACGTGATCGATGAGAAAGCATCACCAGACAGCATGAAAACCTTGCACAAAACCATCAAGAAAACCCGTGAGGATATTGAGAACTTCTCGTTTAATACCAGTGTGAGCAGCTTTATGATTGCAGTGAACGAGCTAACCGCTCAAAAATGCAATAACCGCGAGGTTTTAGAATCGCTTGCGGTTCTAGTATCACCATACGCACCACATATCGCTGAGGAATTATGGTCCTTATTAGGTCACAGCGAATCTATCAGCGAAGCAGCATTTCCAGTTTTTGAAGAAAAATATTTGGTGGAAAGCAGCAAGACCTATCCTATTTC
>JBBSPH010000223.1:0-4737 GCA_038258985.1 Flavobacteriales bacterium | reverse complement strand
ACCAAGCCAAGTTTAACCAGCCTATTCAACTTTTTGAACCGGCGATTGCTTATCAATCCAGAAGCCAGCAACCCACTGGCAGCAGATTTAGTGCAGATGCGATGTACCAAGGAGAAAACCGAAATAGCAATGGAAAGTTGCGCTATTATTTTGATAAGGAGTTATTGAAGAAAACAGATACCACAGCAACCGATTCTATTTTCATGAAGATCTATGACGGTGACCGACTAATAAGAACGCTGGAGTCTAAAGCTCCTGAAAAGAAGGGTATCCAAGAATGGACGTGGAGAATGCGTGAAAGTGGAAAGAATTTTCCCTCACGCAAGGTCAGTGATTCAGATCGTGAAAATGCAGGTGTCGATGTTTTACCGGGAACCTACAAAGCCAAACTAGAATATGCAGGCTATAGCAGTGAAACGAGCATAGAAGTGCAGGACGATCCTCGCATTGCTGAAGTAACCAATGCTGATCGTAAAGCAAAGTACGATGCCATGAAAAAGTTAGAGAATCTTGCAGACCGCATCTATCAGGTGACAGATCAACTCGCAAAAAATAAGAAAACCGCAGAAACTTTTAAAAGCTTACTCACTGATAAGGATAAAAAAGCCTTTAAGGAACAAATAAAGGCAACCGATTCGATCGTGAAGCAAATTGAAGAAGAGCAGGCAAAGTATTTCGGGAAGATTGACGAGCGTCAGGGAATAACACGCAATAAGGAAACTACCGTAACACAGCGACTGGGATCTGCGCGATATTATATAGACAGCCGTCAGGGAAAGCAGACCACGACTGAAACCCAGCTGTTCAATCAGGCAGAAACCATGGCTGAAAAAGTTATGGCCGAAACGAAGACTTGGTTGGCCACCGATTGGGAGGCATACAAAACCGAAATGAAAAAAACCGAGATCAATCTCTGGGAAGACAACTAGTCCATGAAGTACGAGAAGCTAAGTTTTAAAAATGCAGATGGATATGAATTGAGCGGTAGGTTGGAACTACCGGCAGATCGCCACCCGCATAATTACGCCATTTTTGCCCACTGTTTTACCTGTAGCAAGAATTTTAGCGCGACGCGCAATATTTCGCGCGCGTTGACAACTGCTGGATATGGCGTGCTACGGTTTGATTTTACAGGCCTTGGTGATTCTGAGGGCGATTTTGGCGATACAAATTTCTCTGGGAACGTCGAGGATCTTTTGGCGGCAATCGACCATCTGACCGTGCACTTTAAAGCTCCTACCCTAGCCATCGGTCATTCTTTGGGTGGTGCTGCTGTGGTGTTCGCTTCCGCGAAAGCGGACTCCATTAAAGCTGTTGCAACTATAGGTACTCCTAGTGATACGAAGCATGTGAAACACCTTTTTGGCGATCAGATTGAAGCCATTGTGGAAAACGGAGAAGCCGTGGTAGAATTGAGTGGACGGCCTTTTAAGATCAAGGAGCAATTCTTGCGTGACATTAACGAGCAAATGTTGACTTCTACCTTAAAAAAGATGCGATTGCCCTTACTCATCTGCCACTCACCGCAGGACGATACCGTTGGTATTGACCATGCAGAAAAACTGTATCAATCTGCCATGCATCCAAAAAGTTTCTTGAGTCTGGACGGTGCAGATCATTTATTGACAGATAAGGAACATAGCAAATATGTGGGCGAGGTCATTGCTAGTTGGTCATCGCGGTATGTGGATCCGTTGGATCAAGAAAGTCTGGAATCAGACGCTCATGTGGTCGCAAGCCTGGATCAAGAAAGCAAGTTCACCACACAGATGCGTGCGGGTAAACATTATTTTACGGCAGATGAGCCGGTGGATTTTGGCGGGAATGATTTCGGTCCCACGCCATACGATTTGCTATCCAGCGGTCTGGCTTCCTGCACCGTAATGACGATACAAATGTATGCACGACGCAAAAAATGGGATGTAGAAAATGTAGAATGCCACGTCACCTATGACAAGCAGCACGCTACTGATTGTGAAGACTGTAAAAATGAAAGTTCGAAAATCGACACATTCACCAGACATTTAAGATTCAATAGTCCGCTGGAGGACCAACAGATTAAAAAGTTATTGGAAATAGCCGACAAATGTCCGGTGCACCGCACTCTTAAGTCCCAATCCCAAGTAATCACCAAATTGCTTTCATGACCTTCACTTTTGAAACTGATTTGAATCACGATGGTTGGATGGGTGCCCTACTCATACCAGAAGATATAGGTGAGCAATTGCAACATGCCAGCATCAAACGCGTTGTTGCAGAAGTTAGTGCAAATGAAAAAGAACTCACCCTTTATGCGGGAGTAATAAAAAAGAAGGGACTGCGTTACTTAATGTTTTCCAAAGCCAATAAAAAAATATTGGGCATTGAGGAAGGCGATCAAGTCAACGTAAGCATGGTAGAAGATTCCAGTAAATACCAAGCTCCCATGACGGAAGAACTAGAAGCTGTTTTGATGAGCGATTATGAAGCTTACGAAATCTTTGAATCCTTGCTACCGGGCAAGCAACGCAATATCATCTTTATGGTATATGGCGTAAAAGACTCGCAGAAAAGGGTGGACATCGCTATCAATGCGACGGAAAATCTTAAAATAGGAAACCTGAATCCCAACAAATTTGAAAAACTTCACACCTATTAATCTGAATCGTAGAATTTTAAAGAATTGTGAAATGGTTGGTCAATGGCTCCTACTTCGATACCTTCACGGCTAAATCAAAACTAAAACCAATGAAAAAATTAAACATCGCCTTAATGGCACTGGCACTTACGCTATCAATTTCTTGTAAAGAGGAGAACAAAGATGCAGATGCCATGGATGAAAACAACATGGAAATGGAAGATTCTGACGCAATGGAATCTGATGAAAGCATGAGAATTGATGTACCCATGGCATCTAAGAGTGGTAGTAGTGTAACTGGTGCTATTTCTTTCGTTCAAGATGGAGATCAAGTTACCATGACTGCAAACCTAGTAGGCCTAGAACCAGGAGTACATGCCATTCATTTACATGAAAACGGTGATTGTAGTACAGATGATGCATCAAGCGCTGGTGGACACTGGAATCCAAATACTAAAGAACATGGAGATTGGAATGAAGGTATGAACCACATGGGCGATATAGGAAATCTTGAGGCAGATGCAAATGGAGAGGCTTCTTTGACTTTCAGTACGGACAAGTGGTGTATCGATTGTGACGATGACACTAAAAATATTAAAGGTAAAGGTGTAATTGTACATGCAAAAGCAGATGATTTTAAATCCCAACCTAGCGGTGCAGCGGGAGATCGCGTTGCTTGTGGAGTAATTAATTAATTTTCCAACATCATTTGATAAGAAAATCTACAAGTCCACGGCTTGTAGATTTTTTTTTTTGCATCTTTAGAAATCCTTAACCAGTCGTATGAATGCTCAACCAGACTTATTAATAGCCCGCATGCAAGAAGGCAGCGAGGTCGCTTTTAATAGGATTTATGAACGTTACCAGGTAGCACTTCACGGTGTTATATTTTCCATTGTAAAGAATGAAGATGTTGCTCAAGAAATTCTTCAAGATGTATTTATTAAGATCTGGAAAAATGCAGAAAGCTACGATTCTAACTCAGGTCGTTTCTTTACTTGGATTTTGAATATTGCAAGAAATGCTTCAGTTGACTATCTGCGCAGCAAGCGACACAAGAATAGCCTAAAAAACTTAAGCAGTGATAATTTCGTAGATATCATCGTGAGTAAGAACGACCTCGATGAAGAAACAAACACCTTGTTTCTCAAAGAATGGGTTCAGAAATTAGAACCTATGTGCATTAAGATTATCGACATCATTTTTTTCAAAGGATTTACCTTTAAAGATGGAGCAGAAGAATTAGATATGCCATCGGGAACTCTCAAGACCAGACACAGAAAGTGTTTGAATAGCTTACGCGAAATGATGCTGAACTGATGGATATAAACGAAATTAAAAATAGCGGTGATTTAGAGGCCTACGTCTGTGGTGCCCTTACCCGACAGGAAAGTCAATCGATAGCATTGCTGATACGACAAAACCCTGAACTAGAAGAGGAAGTGATAGCCATAGAAGCTGTATACTTCAAGCTCGCTGCAGGGGTAGCGCCAGCCATTGATGATATCGCTCTGTACGAATCCATCAAAAACTATATAAAGGAGAATAAAGCCAAAGCAGAACAAAATCACTGGAGTCAATACCTAGGTTGGGCGGCAGCGATAGTTTTATTATTAGGCTCTAGTTATTTGTTTTTTGAAAATTCGCAATTACAAGATGAGGTTCTAGCCGTCGAGCGTACCAATGACATTCTAGACAGTGAAAACGACAATCTCAATACGCTGAATTCAGATTATCAAGAAGCTTTAGCTTTTATAAAGGACAAAAATACCATCAAGGTCAATCTTGCAGGTCAAGGAAATCATGCCGAATCTAATGCGATAGCCTTTCACAACGCCGAAAGAAACGTTACTTATTTGGATATTTCAGGATTACCAGAAGCGCCAGCAAACATGACTTACCAATTGTGGTCATTGACACTAAATCCCTTAACGCCTACAGATCTCGGAATCGTTTCGGCAGACAGACAGTCTTTGATTAAATTTGATAATTCAAATGACACACAGGCCTTTGGGATCACCCTAGAAGATGCAGGTGGAAGCGCATCCCCAACTTTGGAAAGATTGTACACTTTAGGAGCAATAGAGTAATTAGAGGCTTTTAATAAGTATCATTCTCTT
>JBBSPH010000222.1:0-4739 GCA_038258985.1 Flavobacteriales bacterium | reverse complement strand
TAAAAGAGGATTCTGATTTGAGAAAATTAGGACGGGATAATTCTATCATAGGTATTAAAAACAACTAAGATCTTGAGTAAAATTTTTACATACATCATTCTATTCTCTGTAGCTTCAGGGGCACTATCTGTTACAGCTCAGAAAAAGACGGATGCCAGCAGCTATCCAGGACTAATCATCCAGAAGAGTCAGGTAAAGGAATTGCGCAGCAGCTTTGGCAAATATCCATTGTGGGATAAGACCGTTTCCTCCACTCGACAAGAAGTCGATGCAGTGCTACAGGAACCAATTGCTGTTCCTATTCCCAAGGACATGGCAGGTGGGTATACCCATACCCAGCATAAAAACAATTACCTCAATGCCCAGAAAGCGGCTATTATTTACCAGCTGACTAATGAGGATAAGTACGCTATCTACGTACGTGATATGTTGCTGGAATATGCAAGGATATACAAGGATCTACCATTGCATCCACAAACAAGATCCTATGCCCGAGGCAAGATTTTTTGGCAGTGTTTAAATGATGCTAATTGGTTGGTATATATGAGCCAGGCTTATGATGCGATCCACTCCTATCTTACACCAGTAGAAATTAAAATTCTGGAATCAGACCTTTTCTTGCCTGCTGCAGATTTTCTCTCGTTGGAAAGCCCACAGTTTTTTAATAGAATCCATAACCACAGCACCTGGGGCAACGTTGCCGTGGGAATGATAGGACTTGCCATGGATAACCAAGAATTGGTAGATCGCGCCCTGTATGGAATGGAGATCGACAGCTCTACCATAGGTGTAAAAGATAACGACGGTGGCTTTTTACGTATAGAGGGTCAGAAAGCTGGATTTCTAGCAAATCTGGAAGAACCTTTCTCACCGGATGGTTATTATACAGAAGGACCTTACTATCAGCGCTATGCAATGTATCCATTTTTGATATTTGCCCAAGCGCTTGAGAACAAGCGACCAGACCTTGAGATATTTAAGTACAAGGATTCTGTTTTATTGAAAGCGGTAGATGCATTGCTACAATTGAGTGATTCTGATGGTGATTTTTTTCCTATCAATGATGCCCAGAAAGGCATGTCCTACTATTCCCGGGAGTTGGTAAGCGCTGTGGATATCGTCTATTATTATGGATCACGGGAATCATCACTGCTTGCTATTGCAGAAAAGCAACAAGAAGTCCAGCTGGATCAAACCGGCCTGGCTGTTGCAAAGGCGATCGCTTCTGGCAAAACCACACCGTTTGTAAAGAAATCAGTTTTATTGACCGATGGTGCCCGTGGTGATGAGGGCGGCCTGGGAATCATGCGTAGCGAACAGATGGATCTGGAACTTCTGTTCAAATTTTCCGCACAAGGACTCAGCCATGGACATTATGACAAACTATCGTATTCTCTTTATCACAATGGGAATGAGGTGATCCCGGATTATGGACTCGCCCGCTTCGTAAATATTGAGCAGAAAAATGGCGGCGGTTATTTAAAATAAAATACGACATGGGCAAAGCAGACGATCGCTCACAATACCTTGGTACAGGACGAGAAATCACATTTTAATGGCGATTACGCAACGGGTGCTGCACATCACTCGCGGTTGGAATTTTATGATTTTGGCAATGGGAATGATGGTAGTTCCGCTTTCGCGAAAGCGAAAATCATACAAGCATCTGAACAAAACGCCTATCCCGGCACCTCGATCAATCGCACACTGGCAATGCTAGAATTACCCGGTGTTAATCATCCTGTTATTATTGATCTTGTAAAGATCGTTGCAGATAAGGATCATCAATATGACCTGCCGCTTTATTTTCAGGGACAAATACTACAGAAAAACCCAGGTTTTCAACAAGAAGAAACGATGATGCCGTTGGGCAGTGACAATGGGTATCAACACCTCTGGAAAGTTTCGAGCACCACAGCAAGTGAAGATCCGACCGTTTTTAGTTGGTTAGACCAACAGAAATTTTATACTGCAACTATAGCTTCATCGGCTGGTGACGAGCTTATTCTTGCCAGGCTAGGTGCAAATGATCCAGAAAATAATTTGAGACAGCAACCAGTATTGATTCAACGGAAAAAGGGCATGTCAAATGCGATTTTTGCGATGGCAATTGAAGCGCACGGTAGTTATGACCCGGTGAGCGAGTTCAGCACAGGCGCATATGCAGGTATTGAAAATATGGAAGTAGTCTTGAATACAGATGAATACATCGTGGTTAACTTGCAGCCTAGGTCTGGTGACGCATACCTTTTAATGGTCACTTTAAAAGATCATGGAAAAAGCACGATGCACAATTTGACCATCAAAGAATTAAATTATCAATGGACCGGACCATTCTGGTACGGTGAACAAAAGAAAAAATAAATGAAATCATTCGGTACAAGTAAGGAATTTTTATTGGACGCAGACCAGGAATGGGAGCAGGTCGGTGAGGGCGTGAAACGCAAAATTATGGGCTACGATGACAAAATCATGCTGGTCAAAGTGCATTTCGAAAAAGGCGGTGTAGGCCCGATGCACCAGCACCACCATTCCCAAGTAACTTATGTTGAAAGTGGTCGTTTTGAAATGACCATAGGCGATGAGACTAAAATACTGACTGGTGGTGACAGCTTTTATATCCCTACAAACATCATGCACGGTGCCTTGTGTAAGGAAGCAGGAATGTTAATTGACGTGTTCTCACCTATACGTGAGGATTTCATGGAATAAAACAGCAACGTGAAGGCAGATAAATTTATCATAAACGAAAAGGAAAGCGTACAGAAGTTGATCATTGCAGATATCAAGCAAGTGATCAATGACAAAAATCTGGAGCCAGGCGACAAACTGCCGTCAGAACGATTTCTAGCAGACAAATTTGAGGTTCCCAGAAATATAGTTCGCGAGGCTATTCAAAAACTAGAGTTCTATGGATTAGTCAACAGCAAACCGCAAAGCGGGACTTTTGTTGCTAACATAGGTGTCACGGCAATGAATGGCATGATCGATGACATCATGGATCTTGAGGCGCCGGATTTTAGATCACTGGTAGAAACACGGATATTACTGGAATTAAAAACCGTGCGGCTAGCGGCATTGCGCCGGACAGATGATGATCTCATAAAAATCAAAAAAGCCATGATCGATTACCGAGATAAGGTCATCAATGGTGAAAATGCAGTTCAGGAAGACCTGCTATTTCATCTAGCTATCGCCCAGGCAAGTGGCAACACTACTTTGAGAACATTTATGCTAATTATAACGCCTGGTATCATTACAAATTTTGATAAGCATCATGTTTGTGATAGCCATCAATCCATGGAAAGCATACGACAGCACGAAGAAATTTTTGAAACGATCGAGAATCGGGATACGGAGAATGCGAAACTAAAAATGAAAGCGCACTTTTCTGAATTATATAAATATTGTTATTCAACAACAACATCATAAATAGTAATTTAATAAAAATAAGAATGAAAGAATCAAACGGAAAAATAGCCCTTATTACTGGTGCAACTGGCGGTATAGGATTTGCGGTAGCAAAACGACTAGGTCATGATGGCTACACGGTAGTTTTGAATGGTATAGACGATGCTGCAGGAGCAGAACGAGTTAAAGAATTGACAGCGGACGGAATCACTGCGGAATATGTAGGATTTGATGTTACCCAAGACCAGGCAGTTAGCGACCACGTAAAAAAGATAGGCGAGAAATACGGTAAGATCGACGTACTGGTGAACAACGCTGGTGGACTGGGTGGACGTTCTCGATTTGAAGAAATGACTACTGAGTTCTATAGATCAGTCATGGCGCTTAACCTTGATTCAGTGTTCTTTGCCTCTAGAGCGGCAATTCCTTTTCTTAAAAAGGGTCAAGACCCGACAATTATCAACTATACTTCTAATGCGGGATGGAATGCTGGTGGACCTGGAGCTGGTATATACGGTACATCAAAAGCAGGTGTCCATGCCATAACCAGAGCACTTGCTAAAGATCTTGCAGAATATGGCATACGTGTAAACGCGGTGTCTCCTGGAACCATCGATACGCCCTTCCACGCACAGATCAAATCTACAAAGCCAGAAGTTTTTGCCTCTTGGGCAGATAATATCATGTTAGGACGATTGGGACAACCAGAAGATGTTGCAGGAGTGGTTTCTTTTCTAGCAAGTAAAGATGCTGCATTCCTAACAGCAGAAACTATTCAAGTAGGAGGCGGTCAAGCCTTGGGAATTTAACAATGATCAATATGGGATAGCAGATTTGACATCAATATCTCGCTATCCTAATCAATCACAATACCATAAGCCGATTCAATAGTTAGAATCGGCTTTTTATTTGTGCATCGAGCATGCCATTCATTTTAGTCAATAAATGAACAGTATTGAAGGGATTAGAGAAATTAAATTAGTTATAGGAAGAGTAAAGTTGAAGTCAAGTAAAACCACAACAAAAAATTAAAAAAATGAAAAGATTGGAAGGAAAAGTAGCCCTGGTAACGGGCGGTTCCCGTGATATAGGCCGTGCAGTGAGTATAAAACTTGCCAGTGAGGGCGCGATGGTCGTAGTGAATTACCACAATAACAAGCAAAATGGAGATAGCGTTGTAGAAACCATTCAATCAGCCGGCGGTAGGGCTTTCGCTGTAAAGGCAGATGTTACCAACCAGAAAGACATCGATGCTATGATCAAGGTCACTTTGCAGGAATTTGGTGGATCCATTGACATTTTAGTAAATGTGGCAGGTGGACTAATAG
>JBBSPH010000221.1:0-4747 GCA_038258985.1 Flavobacteriales bacterium | reverse complement strand
GAAAATCTTGCTGAAATACTTGGGATTTTTAAAGCCTACCCGGTAGCTGACTTCAGAAATATTCAAGGTGCCCAGTTCTAGTAATTGCACGGCACGCTTCATTCTAAAATGTTGGATAAATTCATTAGGCGTAAAATTTGTCCAGTCCTTGATCTTAATAAATAACATCGTGCGGCTTACGCCCAGATCTGCGCAGAAAGAAGATACATCAAACTGTTCATTAGGTATATTTTCCTCTACGATCACGATGGCCTTTTTTAATAACTGCTCATCAGCCGAGGTCACGTGAATCTCCTCAGGTTGCAATTGTCCTGTGGATGAAAACTTGACGCGCATGTTTGCCTTAGATTGCAAAAGGTTTTTGATGCGCAACTGGAATTCTTTAATATCAAATGGTTTACTAATGTAGTCATCTGCCCCACTTTCTAGTCCTTCTAATTTATAGATAAGAGATGACCTTGAGGTAAGAAGAATTACTTGAATATGACTTGTGCGTATGTCTTCTTTTATTTTAGCGCACAATTCGGTTCCTGCCATCATGGGCATTACTACATCGCTCACAATGAGGTCAGGACTTTTGTTTACTGCCATTTTAAATGCTTCAACTCCATTCCCAGCTTCAAGGACATTATAATTAGGATGTAATAACTGACTCATAAATGAGAGTAGCGAGTTATTATCCTCTACCAGTAATATCGTTGGCTTATCTTCATCACTTAACAGATTTAGTGAGGTTTCCCTCAATAAGAATCGCTCATCCAGCTGTGCAGTATATTGAGAAACATCATCGCTGAATTTGAAATTGGTAATAATTTCCTCATCCTTCAAGTGTAATCTTCCAAGAGGCAGGCATACCGTAAATGTAGAACCAACGTCCTTCTCACTTTTGATGCTGATCGTACCTTGATGTAGTTCTACTATATTTTTTGCGATGTTTAAACCTATGCCCGTTCCCTGATGGTATGGATCTGCCCTTTCCCGATTTACTTTAATCTCGTAAAAACGATCAAATACTTTATCCATTTCAGAACTTGCAATACCTATTCCCGTATCCTTAATATCAATATAGATATGTTGGACATCGGCTCTGACTCTAATTTTTATTGCTCCTCCTTCTGGGGTATATTTAAAAGCGTTCGATATGAGATTGAAAAACACACGCTCTAGTTTCTGGCGATCATAGTACACTGGAATCTCTTCAACCTGTGCCTTAAAGCTATAATCATACTGTCCATATTTGGCATACTCCTTAAAACTTAAATAAATCTCCCGTAAGAATTTGACGATATTTCCCTCTGCAGTTTGCAGTTCAAACTGGCGTTGTTCCAATTTTCTAAAATCCATTAATTTATTAATGAGTTGTAACAAATGGTTGGCATTACTCTCTACCACGAGCAATTTTTTATACATTTTATTGCTGCCCCTATAATCACTCAACAATTGTTGCAATGGACCTAGAATTAGCGTTAATGGTGTTCGGAATTCATGGGAAATATTGGTAAAAAACTTGAGTTTTGCCTCATTTATTCCTCGATCACGCTCAGTTTGCAAATGTTCAAATTCCAATTCTTGCCGCAATCTTGTGCGTGATTTTAGGATAGAGAACAAAAAATAGAGGGCAGCCGTAGCCGCGAGCAAATAGATGAGTATCGCCCACCAGCGCAACCATAAAATTTCTAAGGTTTCAATTTTTAGTTCTGTAATGCCAGATGTTTGCACACCATCGCCGTTGAATGCCCGTACCTGAAATGTGTAGCTGCCGGCATTTTGAACTGTGTAGCTTACCCTATTTGATATTGTCTTGTTCCATTGTTCCTCAAGCCCTTGTAGTCTATATTCATAAATAATATCAGACCTATTGTGATAACTTGGCATAGAAAACTCAATGCTAAAATTGCGCTGTGAGCTGGTGAGATCTACCGCTTTCGCGAAAGCGATATTGCCTACAAGTCCTTTGCTACCGTGAAAATTGATCTTGTCACCATCTGATGTTGAAAAACCGGTTATGAGTACAGGTGGCGAATACCCGTCCACCAATAAACGATTAGTTGCAAATGCAGAAGCGCCAGAAACTCCTCCAAAAATCAATCGCTCTTTATCTATTTTCAATACCGCATTATTGCTGTATTCATTGCCTACAAGTCCATCCGATTGATCGCTTATGGACAAGATCCTGTTCTTTTCCTTATCAAATTTTATGATTCCCTGATTGGAACTAAGCCACAATACTCCAGCGGCATCCTCAATTATGGCATGAACTGTAGTTATTTCCAATTCTTGAAATAACAGTGGTATCTTCTCAAACCTCCCTCCTCTCTCTTTGAACAATCCACGTGATTTTGTTCCCGCCCAGATTTGGCTGTCACGGCTCTCAAAGACACTCAAAACATCTACCCCTGCATCTTGTTCTGTATCAAACAAATAAGTTCTTATGTGTTCTCGTGAATCGACGACATTCAATCCATTTTGAGTTCCTACCCAAAGTCTAGATTTACTGTCGGAAAAAAGTGTACGTATCTGATCACTAGAAAGCCCATTCTCCACCGTGAACCTTTTTTCAATTGTTCCGGAATTGGAATTGATTAAGATCAATCCATTTCCAAATGTCCCTAACGCGATCTGATCACGGTAATTGACTATGGAATAAACGCCTATAGTAGCTATAATTTGCTGCAGCCCTTCAGGAAAGGGATTGTTGTCGACCCGTCTGTTGGTTGTATCATATATGGAAATTCCATTGTTGAAGGTTCCCATCCACAATTGATTTCCACGCAGCCAAAGCGACTTTAGATTATTATCTCTAAGGACAGAATTAGAACTCGTAACATAGGAAAAGTCTCCTGATTTCTTCTCTAAAATATTCAGACCAGCCTGTTCTGTAGCAAAATATATGTGTGTGGAATCTGCCTGAATAGCGCTTACCACGGGATAGTTAAGACCCTTGAAAGTTCCATCCTGGGTATAATTGATAAAATTACTGTTGGCCTTGTTCCAAATGTTCGCACCACCATAATAGGTGCCTATCCATATTGAACCGCTATTATCCTTGTATATTACCTTGACTGAATTCTTCCCGATGGTATTTGGATTATTCGGATCGTTTGTAAGATATGTGACTTGAGAGCCGTTCACTACAAAAAGCCCGTCATACGTTCCTACCCATAGTTGTCCAGCATCATCAAAAAGTAAGTTGCGCACGGCAGCAACTTTCGCTTGGCGTAATGGTGCATAGGTTTCAATAGTTGCTGTATTGAGATCATATACCATAACCCCAGATTCCTTTGTTCCCAGTATTATTCTATTTTTCTCATCATAAAGTAAATCTAGAATGTCCAGGTTTTTAGAATTAGCAATCAACTGGACGGAATATCTTGCACTGGAGATAGCATTCAGTTTGAACAGTCCACTATCAGTACCTACATAAAGATTATTGTCACCTACAATAATTATATCGTAAACTTCATTCACTAAGGATTTCTCTGGAAAAATATTTTTCTGAAATTTATTTGTAGTGAGATTATAGATGGATAATCCTTTGTTGGTGCCAATAAACAAACGATCACCAATTTTATTGATGGACAACACCGTGTTTCCAGCAATGGAAGCTTCCGAAGTATCGCTGTAGTACCTCGTAAATTTGCCAGTCTTGGGGTCATAGCTATTCAACCCGTTGTAAGTCCCCACCCACAACCGATTTTGATCATCTACCTCTAGTGATAGAATATCATTATTTGAGAGCGATGACGCAGTGGCGTCGTTTGTCTTAAAGACAGTAAATTGGTGTCCATCAAACCTATTCAAACCATCCCTGGTTCCTATCCACATATAACCCAGGCTATCCTGTTGTATGGCGATGACACTACTCTGGGAAAGTCCGTCTACAGAATTTAATGGCTTAAACTGGTAGCTTTGATCTTGCGCGCCTGCTGCCAAAGAGAGGAAAATGAAAGGCAACACGAGAAATCTAATCATAGAGCATAAAAATTTACACGTGCTAAAAGCAGACCTTCAATTTATTTGTGAATAGGTTCTTTTATCCGCTTTCGCGAAAGCGATAAGCAACCCTTACTTATTCAAGCGTCTCGATAACTGAAACTCATACAACGAGACTGGTTTGACCTGATCATTGATGGAGTTGATGTAGGCATCTGGCCCATACTCAACCTTAAATGCCGTATTGCCAGTTACACCGATAATCCTCGCCTGCACTCCATCTTCCATCCCGTTCAATAAAAAGGGAGCATTTCCCGGGTCCATATTTTCCAATTGTACCGTGGTATTCCAGAATGTGCTGTAGGCACCATGTGATGGTTTCCAGTAACCAGCGCCACCGCCAGCAAATAATAAATACTCACTCAATCCAGCAGCGTTGATGCGTACCGTGGTATTGTCAAATAGGTTTTGGTGGTTCGCACCGCTATGTTGGTCAAGAATGGGATCTACATAAACCTCGCAATCCTTATACACATTTTTAGTTGAAAAGGTATTGAAACTCAGCGGGTGAACCGCTTTATTGTATACGATCACCTTCTCTGCTAGCACATTGTGTACACCGGCCATGGCTACGGTATAGTGTGCTAGGTGATCGCCAGTCGTATGGATGTTTTTGATGGTGACATTAGCGATTTCCTCTGCTAGAATCCCGCTATCTGCATTGTCGATACTCACATCTTTCACCCAACTGTTATATAGTCTGGTGAGAAATATTCCATTGAAGCCTTGCTCCACATGATGCGCTACAAGAGGT
>JBBSPH010000220.1:0-4769 GCA_038258985.1 Flavobacteriales bacterium | reverse complement strand
GGAAAAAGTAGGTTTTGAAATTATAAATCCCAAATCCCAAATTTCAAATTTCAAATTTCAAGATTTGGATTCTAAAATCCCTATTTCCATCTCATGGGTTGGATTTTTTTGATATTCCTTGAAGAACTCTTATAGCAGATTAATTAAACTTCTACAGATAATTCAAAGCTTTACTGAACTTTGAACTTTGAACTTTGAACTTTGAACTTTGAACTTTGAACTTTCAACTTTGAACTTTGAACTCTGAACTCTTCGACTGCGCTCTTAACTGGAATTACCAAGGTTTAGGATATAGATCTTCTATAATCTGGATATATCGTTCTTTTGCCTCTCGTTTGGATATTTGCTGCACTTGAATCAATGCATTCATTTTGAAACCAGACCTCAGGTCATTGGTCTCAAAACTTCGGTTACTAACGAACGGTTCATTGATCACGCGCTTGTAATAGGCATATAGATGAAGCTGCAATTCCATGGGTACCTGGGATTGTTCTTCAGAGCTCGCTTTCGCGAAAGCGGCCTCAAAAGCCTGATCTAATTCCTCATCTGTCATCTAGAAAGTTGCTAGAATCGACTCTCCACCTTTTAATTTCTGGTTAAGCTCAACCTTAATCGTTGCATCTAAAGGAAGATAAACGTCAACACGTGACCCAAATTTAATGAATCCGCTGTCGGTTCCCTGTACGATTTGTTCATTTTCCACGGCATAGTTGACGATGCGCTTGGCAAGCGCGCCGGCTATCTGTCTGTAAAGAATTTGCGCCGTGTTCTTATGTTCTACCACAACGGTGGTTCGCTCATTTTCCTCGCTTGCCTTTGGATGCCAGGCTACTAGGTATTTACCCGGGTGATATTTACTATAAGCGACTCTACCACCAATGGGATATCTCGTAACATGTACATTGATGGGCGACATAAATACAGAGATCATTAAGCGTTCCTCCTTGAAAAATTCATTCTCCATCACCTTTTCAATCACCACAACCTTACCATCAACGGGTGAAACCACTGTGGTATCGTCAAGGATTGTTTTTCTCTTCGGATTTCTGAAAAATTGAAGAATGATTACAATGACAAAAACAGCAAGTGCAACTAGTAAAAAGTGTAGCCAGATGGGCATAGGGACTGTGAATGCTATTGCTGTCAATGCAGTTGCCACAATAATGGCTATAAGTATAGAGGTTGATCCTTCTTTATGAAACATGGTTGATAATTAAGAATGTTAGGTATGCAAAGGGAGCTGCAAAGATAATGCTGTCCATCCGGTCAAAAATCCCGCCATGACCTGGCATTATACTGCCACTATCCTTGACTGCAGCCTGTCGTGTTTTCTTTGACTGAATCAAGTCGCCTATAGTACCAAAGAATGCTACCACAAAGGCAATGATTGCCCAATCATAAACAGAATAGTTATCCCGCCCAGTGGTGGCGAGGTAAAAATGCAGGCAAATACCGGCAACAATTGCCATGATAAGTCCGCCAACAAATCCCTCGATGGTTTTCTTTGGTGAGATGCGCTTCATCAATTTATGTTTTCCCAATAATCTGCCAGAAACGTATGCAAAGCTGTCGTTTGCCCATATAATGGCGAAAATACCGATTAGAAGCTCGGGTCGATAACCTTCCACAATATCAGGAATCAAGGCCAGAAATAGACTCGATCCTATAAGGTAAAGCAATGCAATAACGTGTTTTTTAGTATTGAACAATGCGATGCGATCTACTAGAACAAGATCGCGGATAAGATATATATTGACAAACAAGGTAGCTATCAATAATAGATATATGAGGTTTTGATTTACACCTTGCCAAACAATGAAATAATAGGCTAGTGGAAGCATGGGATAGATCACCCATTGACGCAGACGAATCATAGGCATTAATTCTACCAAGCATATAAAAGCAAAAAGGCAGAATAGTAGAATGAACACATCCCTTGAAAACAGGGCGCTAAGAACCACCAAGGAGACATACAAAATTCCAGAAATGGAACGTACGAGTAATTCCCTCATACTACAAATCTTCTAGTAATAGCAAATACAAACGCTTGTTTGGAATGCCATAATTCATCAGGTCCTTTTCTTTCTCTAGCTTTAGCGCTTTGTCCTGAAAATTTTTGAGGGTTGTAATGTTAGTAGGAATAGCTTCCTTACTGTGAAATTTAATACCGCGCAGTCCTTCACCAATAGATTCAACGATTTGACTAGTACTTGCTAGCACTACAAATGTTTCAGGCAATTCTTTAGGCTTATTTTCTTTTATCTGATTGGATGAGAAAAGGATAGCTCCATTGTCTGCGATAACATATTCACACGTGCAAAGGAAAAAACTACTATCGATTTTCGATTGATTGTAATGCAAGTTGAAATCGTTGAAACGATTTTTTAAGGATTCATCATAACAGAAAACATCCGTTTCAAAAAAATCATGCTCTACAAGGATGTCCTCAAAATGCTGTTGCAACTCTGTTTCATTAATTGCATAAAGAAATCGGCCACCGTGTTGCGTGAAGTTGTGTATAAACTGCTCATCTAGAGGCAGTTTTTCTTCTGGCATATATTTGGAACGGTCAGCATTCTTCCTGCTCTCATCATCAGAATCTGAAGATTTATTGAAGAATTTTTTGAATATGCCCATTGCCCGCTCCTGCCGATGTTTAAAGGATTAATGTAAATATAGCTACTTTTTTACCGGTGGCAAACTAATCTTCTTTCGTCGTTTCTGTCGTTGTATCTACTTCTTCTACATCTGTGGATTCTACAGTTTCTGCAGCTATAGAACGGGTAGAGGATTTTAAGGCGATAGGTTCTTCCTTAATGAACGCTCTCTTACCGAAAATCTTTTCGAGATCATCTTTAAAAATTACTTCTTTCTCCAGTAATATCTCTGCGAGCTCAGTCAATTTGTCTTTGTGTTCTGTCAATAGAGCAATCGCACGCTGGTATTGTTCCTCAATTATTTTAGAAATCTCTTCATCGATTATCACAGCGGTGGATTCACTGTAAGGCTTGGTCATATTATATTCCTGCTGCCCGCTTGAATCGTAGTAGGTAATGTTTCCTACCTTTTCATTTAGTCCATATATGGTGACCATCGCACGAGCCTGCTTAGTTACTTTTTCAAGATCGCTTAGGGCTCCTGTAGAGATATTATTAAAAATCACTCTCTCTGCAGCACGTCCACCCATGGTGGCACACATCTCGTCCAGCATTTGCTCTGGGCGCACAATCTGGCGCTCCTCTGGCAAGTACCATGCAGCACCTAGCGATTGACCTCTAGGGACAATGGTCACCTTAATGAGCGGTGCGGCATGCTCTATCATCCAGCTTACGGTCGCGTGACCAGCCTCATGGTAAGCAATAGTTTTCTTCTCACTAGGAGTGATCAATTTGTTCTTTTTCTCCAGTCCACCTACAATACGGTCTACAGCATCAAGAAAGTCTTGCTTGTCAACAGCTTTTTTACCTTTTCTGGCAGCGATCAATGCAGCCTCATTACAGACGTTGGCAATATCAGCACCACTAAATCCTGGTGTTTGACGGGCAAGGAATTCTGTATCCAGCTCATTTGCCACTTTCTTGATGGGTCTTAAATGAACTTCAAAAATCTCCTCACGTTCTCTCACATCTGGTAGATCAACATATATCTGACGGTCAAATCGACCGGCGCGCATCAAAGCTTTATCAAGGATATCTCCTCTATTCGTTGCGGCCAGTACAATTACATTTGTTCCTGTCCCAAATCCATCCATCTCAGTTAGCAGTTGATTCAGCGTGTTTTCACGCTCATCATTTGAACCAGAGAAATTCGATTTTCCTCTAGCACGACCTATGGCATCTATCTCATCAATAAATATGATTGCTGGGCTTTTTTCTTTTGCTTGTTTAAAAAGATCGCGTACACGACTGGCGCCTACACCTACAAACATTTCTACAAAGTCAGAACCACTTAGTGAAAAGAAAGGAACTTTTGCCTCACCGGCAACCGCTCTCGCTAGTAACGTCTTACCTGTTCCTGGAGAACCTATGAGCAATGCGCCTTTTGGAATTTTGCCTCCAAGACTCGTATATTTTTCTGGGTTCTTTAGAAAATCTACAATTTCTTGAACTTCTTCCTTAGCACCTTCTAGTCCAGCTACATCCTTGAATGTTGTTTTGACATCGGTTTTTTGATCAAACAATTTCGCTTTTGATTTTCCGATGTTGAATATTTGTCCACCAGCTCCACCACCAGCGCCTCCTGACATTCTGCGCATCAAGAAAATCCATATTCCGATGATAATCACAAACGGAAGCAAACTTATCAATAAGCTTGACCAACCATCGTCCTCCGCATCAAATTTGAGTGTGGTAGGTAAACCATCTTCTTTGATGATTGTATTGATCTTTTCTTCAAATATGGTCAGGTCTCCGTATTCAACACTGTATTGTGGAACATTACTACCAGCAAGCACGCCTTCTTTCTGGGACTTGCTATGCTTTTGTAATTTGATCGCGTCGTCAGTTAAATAAACCTTGGCAATGCTTCGATTTTTTACAACCACCACTGTGCTAACTTCTCCCGCCTCCAGGTATTCGAAAAATTCGTTAGGCGTAGTAGCTTTAGGAGTAGCCAACTGGCTAGAAACAAAGTTATACCCTAAAAAAACTAATATAATGGGCACCGCTATCCACCAAATGCTGAACTTAGGTTTGTTATTTAAAGGAGAATTCGACTTTTTAGAAGTCTGGCTTTTCTTATCTTTTGAATCCTGAGACATGTAATGTGTT